>NZ_CAXBAN010000136.1:0-6397 GCF_963973675.1 uncultured Planktosalinus sp.
TCCACTTCGGTGTGTATAGACTTCGATTTCATCTGGTAATTGATAGTTTATCACATGGGTAATGTCATCAACATCTATTCCCCGAGCAGCAACATCAGTAGCAACCAGCATTTGAATTTGTCTATTTCTAAAAGATTTCATTACCAAATCCCGTTGATTTTGACTCAAATCACCATGCAATGCAGCAGCGTTGTATCCATCTTCGATTAGGTTTTCTGCTACTTTTTGAGTGTCTCTTTTGGTTCTGCAAAAAACTACTGAAAATATATCTGGGTTGGCGTCGGCTAACCTTCGTAATGCTTGATAACGATCACGGGCATTTACGGTATAATACTCGTGTGTTACGTTTTTGGTTCCTGTGTTTTTTGTACCCACTGTAATTTCAACCGGGGTATTCATAAATTTTTTGGCTATCGCTGATACCTCTTTGGGCATTGTAGCTGAAAAAAGCCAGGTGCTTTTGTCTTTAGGTGAATGTGAAAGAATATCAGTGATATCCTCATAAAAGCCCATATTGAGCATTTCGTCTGCTTCATCAAGTATGCAATATTCAATTTTGGAAATGTCAATCATACCCCGGCTAATCATATCTTTCATGCGACCGGGAGTAGCGACAATTATTTGTGCGCCACGCTTAATGTCTCTTGCCTGATCATTGATACTGGCACCTCCATAAATGGCTACTATGTTTAAACCAGAAATATATTTGCTGTAGTTTTTTAATTCGTTGGTAATTTGTAAGCATAACTCTCTGGTTGGAGAGAGGATTAATCCTTGAGTGGTTCTGCTGCTTGCATTTATTTTTTGAATTAAAGGAAAACCAAAAGCTGCTGTTTTTCCTGTTCCTGTTTGTGCAAGTGAAACCATATCGGTTTCTTTTGAAAGTAAAATGGGTATTGTTTTCTCTTGAACTTCAGAAGGGGTTTCAAAACCCATGTCGGCCACTGCCCGCAATATAGCCTCGTTGAGACCTAAATCTGTAAAATTTGTCATATTTGTTTTTAAATTGGGTGCAAAGGTACGCTTAATTATTGATTTGTAGGAGCCTAAGTCTTAGTTATTTGTTTGACAAGGATTTAAAAGTTTCATTGTCTATTTAAGATTGAGTTTTTAAATAAATAATTAATTGCTGAACAGCTTTCCCACGATGACCTATTTGATTTTTCAACTTTAAATCCATTTCAGCAAAGGTGAGGTCATAGCCTTCCGGCATAAAAATGGGGTCATACCCAAAGCCTTTGCTGCCTGATTTTTTGCTTGTTATTGTACCATTGCAAATACCTGTAAATGAATAAACTTCATTGTTAATAAAAAGCGATATTACCGTTTTGAAGCGCCCTTTCCTGTTTGATGAACCCTTTAAGTTTTCCAATAGTTTATGCATATTATCATTGGCGTCTTTTTGTTCACCGGCATAACGAGCACTGTATACTCCCGGAGCTCCGTTTAGAACATCAACCTCAAGGCCTGTGTCATCTGCAAAGCAATCATACCCAAACTTCTCCTTGATAAACATTGCCTTTTGAAGCGCATTGCCTTCAATGGTATTTGAAGTTTCAGGAATATCGATGGTACAACCGATTTCCGCTAAACTTAATATTTTTATAGATTCGGGTAATTGGGCTTTTACTTCTTTTAACTTATTAAGATTATTGGTTGCAAATACGAGTTCCATAGTAATTAAAATTGATGATTATTTATGATGGTAGGGCTCATTTTTCAATATAGTAAATGCCCTGTAAAGCTGCTCTATGAAAAATAACCGAATCATTTGATGGGAAAAAGTCATTTGTGATAATGAAATTTTTCCGTTTGCCCTAGTGTATATTGTTTCATCAAAGCCATAAGGGCCGCCAATAATGAAGACCAATTGCTTGATACCACTGTTCATTTTTTTTTGAATAAACTCTGAAAAGCCTACTGAAGAATAACTTTTACCTTTTTCGTCCAGCAAAATTACAACATCAGTAGCATCTAAATGTTTTAACAAAAGGGCACTTTCTTTAGATTTCTGTTGTTTTTCTGATAGTGATTTTGTGTTTTTTAAATCAGGTATTGTTTGAAACTCAAAAGAGATGTAAAACCCAAGCCGCTTAATATATTCGGCAATAATTAGCTCAAGATTTTTAGAATCGGTTTTTCCAATTACAAGTAGTTTGATTTTCATTAAAACTTTAATTTTATACCTAAATTCAGAAAATTAAATCCAAAAGGAAGTAGTAGTTATTCATTTTTTTTAATACTATTTCAAAAATAGCGTTTTTGAACGAATCACTTTGCCTTATATAGCACTGAATTCATTATTTTAGCTGAAAAATGGAGTGATGATAACCAAAGAACAGTTCAATAAGGAGATTAATCTAATCATTACCAATGCAATCAGAGAAGATGTAGGTGATGGCGACCACAGTTCGCTGGCTTGTATCCCTTATGATGCAATGGGTGAAGCAAAACTTTTAATTAAGGACAAAGGGGTTCTGGCGGGTGTAGAATTTGCCAAACAGGTTTTTGATTTTGTAGATCCGGGTCTCGAAGTGGAAGTTTTAATTCCTGATGGAAAAAAAGTGAAGTATGGAGATGTGGCATTTTATGTTTCAGGCCCATCTCAATCAATTTTAAAAGCAGAACGACTTGTGTTAAATGCTATGCAACGAATGAGCGCCATTGCCACAAAATCGAATGAATTTGTAAAACTTCTGGAAGGCACTAAAACAAAAATACTGGATACAAGAAAGACCACTCCGGGAATTCGGGCTCTTGAAAAATGGGCTGTGAAAATCGGAGGTGGAGAAAACCATCGTTTCGCACTTTATGATATGATCATGCTCAAGGACAATCACATAGATTTTGCCGGAGGAATAAGTAAAGCAATCCAAACCACAAAACAGTATTTAATTGATCATAAACTAAATTTAAAAATTATAGTAGAGGCCAGAAACCTTACTGAAATAGAAGAAATATTAGAAAACCAGGGAGTGCATCGCATTTTGATTGATAACTTTAATTTTGAAGATACTAAAAAAGCAGTGAAAATTATTGGCAATTTCTGTCAAACAGAGTCTTCGGGGGGCATTACTTTAGAAACAGCCAGAAAATATGCTGAGTGTGGAGTTGATTTTATTTCAACAGGCTCTATCACTCATTCGGTTTCAAATTTAGATATGAGTTTAAAAGCCATTGACGGATAATTATTTTTTATGTCTGATGAAATAGAAAAAAGTTTACTTAAAATACCATTGCTTAGAAATCTTGTGATGGTAGGAAAGCGTATAAAACTTCCCGGGTTTGAAGGCCTTTCATTATATGACTTACTTGAAACCTATATTGTTGGGATAGCAAAAGGAACATTTTCAGCCAGGGCAGGAGCAATCGCCTTTAGTTTTTTTATGGCGTTGTTTCCTTTTATTTTATTTGTTTTAAATCTTATTCCATACATTCAAATTCAAAATTTTCAGGAAGAATTTTTAAGATTAATTGACGAATTACTTCCTCCACAAACAGCTGAATTTTTTCACCCTATTTTACTCGATATTGCTGCAAACCCAAGAGGTAGTTTACTTTCTTTTACGTTACTTTTAGCTATATTTTTGATGGCTAATGGCGTCAATGCTATTTTTTCAGGATTTGAATATTCGTTTTACATCGATAAAAACCGATCTGTATTCAGGCAATATGCTATTGCTTTGGTTGTATCTGTTTTTTTGGCTTTTGTTTTATTTATTTCAGTTATTCTTTTATTAGCAGGGCAATATGTCATTCATTTTCTAAATGATGAGGGCTTGATGATTGATGTTGTTTTATGGGTAAGCGTACTCAGGTATATTTCCTTTTTTGTATTAATTTATGTGATTATTGCCACCTTGTATTATTTTGGAACCAAGGAAAGTAAAAAATACAGTTTTTTTTCTGTGGGTAATATCTTAACAACGCTTTTGTTTTTATTGACTACCTATTTTTTTGGTATTTATATTGAAAACTTTTCTACCTATAATGAACTCTACGGTTCTATTGGAGCAATCCTGATTATGATGCTTTATATTTGGATAAACTCCAATTTATTACTGCTAGGTTTTGAACTTAATGTAACGATTTATAAACTTAAAGGTCATAAACGAACACATACTGCAGTTAAACAATGAGTTACTTTATAGATGTAATCTTACCCATTCCAATTCAAAATCTTTTTACATACAGTGTAAACAAAGATGAAGCGTTTTTCTTAAAACCCGGTATGAGGGTTACTGTTCCTTTTGGAAAATCTAAAATTTATACTGCTATTGTTTTTAAAGTCCACTCCCGGGAGCCCGAAACTTACAAAACCAAGGAAATCGAACAGATTCTTGATGAAAAACCCATAGTGACCGAAACTCAAATAAGACATTGGCAATGGATTGCTGAATATTATATGTGCTCATTAGGAGAGGTGCTTAGAGCCGGGGTTTCCAAAGCCTTTTTACTGGAAAGCGAGACCATAATTACACTCAACAATTCGATTGAAATTGAAGACTCCCTATTAAATGATGAAGAGTTATTAATTGTTGAAGCACTTCAGTTTCAAAAAGAACTTAGAATACAGGACGTACAGGATATTGTCAATAAAAAAGCCGTATTTACTTTGCTTCATCGTTTAGTTGATAAAAGAATCATAGTATCTAAAGAAGAAGTGGTAGAGCAATACAAACCTAAAATGGTGAAATTTGTTAGACTGCATCAGAATTATGATACACCCAGAGGGCTTCAAAGGTTGCTGGAAGAATTAACTTCTGCTAAAAAGCAAAAAGAGGTTGTGATGCATTATTTCACATTGAGTTCAAAATCTAAGAAACCAATCCAACTAAAAGAGCTTCAAGAACTATGCAAGGTTTCTGATTCTGTTTTTAAAGCACTTGAAAGTAAAGAAGTGCTTGAAATTTATGAAATCAAAAAAGACAGAGTTGATTTTAATGGGGAAGAAATTCAAACTATCAAAAAGCTGAGTGAATCTCAACAAAAAGCATTTGCAAAAATTAAAGAACATTGGACCTCAAAGCAGGTAACTCTGCTACATGGTGTTACTTCAAGTGGAAAGACCGAAGTTTATATAAAACTAATAGATGAGGTATTAAAAAGCGGTAAACAGGTTCTTTACATGCTTCCGGAAATAGCCCTTACTACTCAACTTATCAATAGGCTTAAGATATATTTTGGCGATAAAATTTCAGTGTATCATTCAAAATATTCTACCAACGAGAGGGTGGAAGTTTGGCAAAATGTTCTAAACCAAAAGGAAAAAGCCAGTTTGGTAATTGGGGCGAGGTCATCTGTTTTTTTGCCTTTTAAAAACCTGGAACTTGTGATTATAGATGAAGAACACGAGCCTTCATACAAACAATACAATCCGTCTCCAAGATATCATGCCAGAGACGCGGCAATAGTTTTGGCCGGTCTGCAACAGGCAAAAGTTCTTTTAGGTTCTGCAACCCCGGCACTTGAAACCTATTACAATGCTTTAAACCAAAAGTATGGTCTTGTGAGTTTAACAGAACGGTTTGGAAATGTTCAAATGCCTGATATTGTATTAATAAACCTCCGGGAGTCTTACCATAAGAAACAAATGCAGGGCCATTTTTCCAGGCAATTGATAGAAGCAATAGAAACCACTTTATCTAATGGAGAACAAGTACTGTTATTTCAAAACCGAAGAGGTTTTTCTCCAACAGTTGAATGCCAAACCTGTGGAAACTCACCACAATGTCCAAACTGTGATGTAAGTTTAACGTACCATCAACACAAAAAACAGTTGCGATGTCATTATTGTGGTTATCACATTGCTATGCAAGAAACCTGCATGGCCTGTGGAAGTTCACATCTCGATACCAAAGGGCTTGGTACAGAACAAATAGAAACAGAACTGAAGTCAATTTTTCCTGATAAAAAAATTGCGCGGATGGATCAGGATACCACTCGTGGAAAACATGCTTATGAAAAACTGATTGAAGGTCTTGAACAAGGTGAAATCGATATTATGGTAGGCACACAAATGCTCGCCAAAGGATTGGACTTTAGAAATGTGAGTTTGGTAGGTGTTATGAATGCAGATAATTTACTAAACTATCCTGATTTTAGAGCCTTAGAGCGTAGTTTTCAATTGTTGCTTCAGGTTTCAGGAAGGGCAGGCAGAACCTCTAAACAAGGAAAGGTTTTTATCCAATCATTCAATCCTAAACATGCTGTTTTGCAACAGGTAGTTGCTCAAAATTATGAGGAGATGTACACGATGCAAACTGCTGAACGATTTGATTTTAAATATCCTCCATATTACCGCCTTATTAAGATAGTAGTAAAGGATAGAAAGATTGTGAAAATGCAAACTGCAGCAAATTGGCTGGGGGAATCTTTAAGAGTTGTTTTTAAGGAA
>NZ_CAXBAN010000137.1:0-6393 GCF_963973675.1 uncultured Planktosalinus sp.
AGCAGCACCTAAGGTCACTTCCCTTAAGCTAAACCCCCTACCTTCTTTTACATAGACAATGGCGCGTTTTCCGGTCCATAACACTGCTGATTTTGGCAACACAATCTCGTTTTCAACCGTCTGCCCGGGCACTGCTTGTACCGTTCCTGAAGCAAACATTTCAGGTTTTAACTTGCCTTCTTTGTTATTGACTTCAACACGGGCGGTGGCTACCCGGGTTTGTGCATTCAATAAAGGATCCACAAAAGAAATAGTTCCTTCAAAGGTTTCACCGGGAAGTGAATTGACTGTAAATGTAATCTCACTTCCTTCTTTTACCCAGGCCATCTGACTTTCATACACATCAAAAAGCACCCATAATTTACTTAAATCGGCTATTTCATACAATGCCATCCCACGTTCCACATAATCGCCCAGTTCCACATTCTTTTTGGTCACCACCCCGCTTACGTCGGCCTGGATGGAAAACCGATCCAGGGGTTTTTGATTGGCAATGATTTGCTCGATTTGTGCATTACTAATTTTCCAATTGCGTAACTTGGTTTTAGCTGCCTCGAACAATTCAGGTTGTGACGTACGGATGGCATAGGCCTGTAACAACTCTTGTTGGGCCGTGACCATTTCCGGCGAATAGATTTGTGCCAGGGTTTGTCCGCGGGAAACCTTTTCGCCTGTAAAATTGATGCGTAGTTGTTCAATCCTACCCGGAATGTGTGTGCTTTGAGAGTAAGAATTCCGTTCGTCCACCTGCACTTTTCCGTTTAACCGAATGGAACGTTCTGCATTGCTTTTTCCCACAATCATCGTACTGACATTCGCCAGGCGCATCGCGTTTTCACTCATCACAAACACGGCAGGGTCTCCACCTTCATCATCTTCCAAAGGAATGAGGTCCATACCGCAAAGGGGACATGCTCCCGGTTCCGGCTGTTGAATTTGTGGATGCATCGAGCAAGTCCAGACGGTGGTTTCGCCGGATTCGATATGGGCGTGTTCTGTATCAGAAGTGCTTGCACCTCCAAAAATAAGCCAGCCCAGAAATAAGCCAACAGCTAAAATTCCGACTGCTTTGAGAATATTTTTATTTTTTGTGTCCATAATTAATCTTCTTTATTAGAAAGTAAATACTCCAATTGTGCCTGAGCAATAAACCCATTTTTGAGGGCTTCCAACTGTTGTGTTTGAATTAAGATTTTTTGTTGATTCATCGTTAAGATTTCTTCAAAATTAGCGCGGTTGTTCGCAAAACCGGAAACGTACAATTTGGTTGCCTGATCGATTCGCTCCAACTGATTTTCATATAGATCCATCAATTTATCTGCTTGATGCAATTCATATAATGTCATTTCATAGCTGGATTGCAAGTTGTTTTTTTTCGCTTGTTGTTGTGCTTCTACTTGTACTTGCATCCATTCAGCTTCTTTTTTTGCGGCTTTGTATTTGTTTCTGAAAATGGGCAAGGTCACCGTAAGCATGGGCATAATAGCATCTTGCCCGTTCATCTCCGGATTGGCGTCAGTGCGTTTTGAAATAATGGAATAATCTACACCCAATCCTATTTTGGGTAAGCCGTCTTTTTCAATGGCGGTGATTTGACTGGTCAATGCTGACTTTTCGTTATCCAACGCCACTATGGAAGGATGGTTTGCAAAAGCATCTTCGGTTTGGGTATAGTCAATGAGGTTGCTTTTTAAAACGAGCGTATCCTCGATCACCACTTCCATCTCTTTATCACGGTTCAACAACAAGTTGAATTGTGCTTCCAATGGTTTCCTTCTTGATTTTAACAAATTTACTTCGGTTTTTGCGGCGTCGCGTTCCAAATCTACTTTTACCACATTCACCATCGGGGCATTGCCGCTTCTGAAACCACTTAAAGCGAGTTCGCGGTAGCTGTCCAAAATTTCCAGGTTTTGTTCTTTGAGTGCAATGGTCTTATCAAGTACATACAACTCCGCATAGCGGGTTTTTACTTCCACAAACAACGCACTTCTTTGGTTGATGTATTCCAGAAACCGGGCATCTGCTCTCGCTACTGCCGCATCTTTCTGCGCTTTCAATGTTCCAAACCAGGGAAACATCTGCATCAAAGAAAAGCGCGCTTCCTGAGCTCCCAAACGGGTTTCAATCATCCTTCCAAAAGCACTCACCGTAAGTGTAGGATCCGGCAAACTTGCTACCTGAGGTGCTTTTTGCAATGCCGCTTCAAAACCGGCATAACTCGCTTGGAGTTCCGGATTGTTTTTTGCGGCTTCCTGTAGATAATCTTCCAGGGTTTGTGCCTCAAGTACCGGACTTGCGAGTAAGAGAATCAGTAACCCTATAATTTTATATCTATAATTCGTTTTTATCATCTTATTCTAATATTTCGTTCTTTTTAACAACCGTCTCTCTCCAATAAGCCTGCAACACCGGCACCACAAAAATGGTCATAATCTGAATGACCATTCCGCCCACTATGGGAATGGCCATGGGCACCATAATGTCTGATCCTTTACCGGTAGAGGTTAATACCGGCAACAATGCAATAATCGTCACTGCCGTGGTCATCATGGCGGGCCTCACCCGTTTTAAACCGGCTTCCATTACTGAATCTCTTACCGCTTTTACTGTTTGCGGATTGTTTTTCTCAAACACCTGATGGATATAGGTACCCATTAACACACCATCATCGGTGGCGATACCAAACAAGGCAATAAACCCGACCCAGACGGCGACACTCAGGTTGATGGTTCCCATCTGGAAAAGGTCACGCATATTCATCCCAGCCATATTAAAATCCATAAACCAGCCTTGACCATACAACCAAATCATAATAAAGCCCCCGGAAAAGGCGACAAACACCCCTGAAAAGTGAATGGATGAAGCAATAATGGTCTTGAACTGAAAATACAATAACAGGAAAATGATGATTAAACTGATGGGAATCACAATGGCCAAACGCTCCATTGCCCGTACCTGATTTTCATAGTTTCCGGAAAATTTATAGCTCACTCCTGCAGGCACCTTCAGCTCCCCGGAATCGATTTTACCGGCGATGTACTTTTGTGCATCTTCAACCACATTCACCTCAGCAAAATCTTCTTTCTTATCAAACAACACATAACCTACAAGAAAAGTGTCTTCACTTTTAATCATTTGAGGTCCGCGTACATAGGTGATTTCAGCTAGTTCCCCCAAAGGAATCTGTGCTCCTTTTGAAGTAGGTATTAAAATGCGCTCCAGTGATTCAGGGTCTTCACGCAATTCTCTGGGGTAGCGCACCCGCACCGGGAACCGTTCCCTGCCTTCTACTGTAGTGGTAATTTCCATACCACCAACGGCTGTTTCCAACACGCTCTGCACTTCTTCAATACTCAAACCATATCGGGCAATCGCCGGACGATTGATGTCGATTTCCATATAAGGCTTCCCAACGATTCTGTCGGCAAAAACGGCTTCGGTTTTAACGGACGGAACTTCTTTGAGGAGTGTTTCCAATTGGGTTCCAAAGGCTTCAATCGTTTGCAAGTCCGGACCAAAAACTTTGATTCCCATGGGTGCCCGCATTCCGGTTTGCAGCATGACCAAGCGGGTTTCAATGGGTTGTAATTTGGGCGCCGAAGTCACACCGGGCAATCGGGTCACCTTAACGATTTCATCCCAAATATCATCCGGGTTTTTGATATGTTCACGCCAGTTTCTGAAATAAGTGCCGTCTTTATCTTCTATTAAATCGGAATTGGAAAATCCGTTGTTCAATACCTCCTCATTAGAAAGTGTGTCACCCGATTTCAATACAAATCGGCTTTCCCTGTCAGTTTTAAACTTTAGGGGGTTTCCGTTGGCATCTAATGCATATTCCGGTTTATAATTGATGACGTTTTCATACATCGAAATGGGTGCGGGATCGAGGGCACTTTCAATGCGCCCCAGCTTTCCAACGGCAATGTCCACTTCGGGAATGGCGGTTACGGCCATATCCAGTTTCTGAAGGATGTCTTTGGTGGCTTCCATTCCTGCGTGAGGCATCGCTGTGGGCATTAAAAGAAAACTTCCCTCATCCAGTGAAGGCATAAACTCCTTCCCCACTCCGGGGAAACTGTGTGCCAAGGTGGACCAAACAGAAGTGGTGCGAATATTCAATCCCACTTTGTCAAATCCGTTTGCCGCAAAACCAAAGAGTTTCGGGAAACCGAACCAAATCATCGCTCCAAAGAAAATGGTAATGAGTGGCAGCAATAAAAACTTGCCTTTGTTTTCGAGACACCAGGTTAGCATATGACTATAGTATTTTACCACACTGAAAAGGATCGCCAAAATCACCGCCAGCATCACCAGTACAAAAATGTAATTGGTCACCAGCGAATTTTGATAGCCTAATGGAAGCCATTCTTCCGTTAAGAATAAAATGGTCACGGCCAGTATGAGTCCAAAAATAATGTGGGAGGTGTATTTGCCCAAAAGTTCCGGTTTTTTGTACTCAATTAGTTTAAGGATTCCGATGGCGGTGAGTGCCAGTGGCAACCAAAAACTAAAGTACAACCACAACACGATGCCTGAAACAATCAACAGCATGTAGGAAACCTGACGCCACTTTTCTTTCTTGACTTTAAAATTGAATACATAATAGGAAAGCATCGGTAAAATGACAATCCCCACAATAAAGGATGCCACCAGTGCAAATGTTTTGGTAAACGCCAAGGGTCTGAATAGTTTTCCTTCGGCATTTTCCATAAAAAACACAGGCAGGAAACTCACTACGGTTGTTGCCAAAGCGGTGGTGACCGCCGGCGCCACTTCGATGGTGGCTTTATAAATCACATTGAGTAATTTTTTACCCCGGGAACCGAGATTTTCAGGCATTTCCAGATGTCTGATGGTATTTTCGACAAACACGATTCCCACATCGACCATCACCCCAATGGCAATAGCTATACCTGATAGCGCCACCACATTGGCATCCACTCCAAAATAACGCATCACGATAAAGGTCATCAACACCGCTATGGGCAATAAACTCGAAATCAGCACCGAGGCTTTTAAGTTGAGCACCAAAACGATAATCACGATAATACTGATCAGGATTTCGTGAGACAGCGCGTGTTCTAACGTGGCAATAGTTTCATTAATAAGTTGGGTGCGGTCATAAAACGGCACCACGGTTAATTTACTTACAGTGCCATCAGCCAATGTTTTTTCAGGCATTCCTGTAGCGAGATCGGCTATTTTTTGTTTGGTGTTTTCAATGACCTGCAATGGGTTGGAACCATAACGCGCCACCACGACACCGCCCACAACCTCAGCACCGCCTTTATCCAGTAAACCCCGACGTTCTGCCGGACCCAGAGAAACTGTACCGATATCTTTAATTAGAACGGGAGTATTTTCGGTGACCGCGACTACGGTATTTTCAATATCATCAATGGATTTGATATAGCCCAATCCCCGAATCAGGTATTCCACTTTGTTTACTTCCAGGGTTTTGGCACCGGCATCGCGGTTGGAGTTTCTCACGGCCATCATGACTTTGTCAATGCCGATGTTATAAGCTTTAAGGGCATCGGGGTTGACATCGATTTGATATTCCTGCACAAAGCCGCCTATGGATGCCACTTCTGAAACACCTTCGGCGGCACTGAGGCCCAGTTTTACATAATAGTCCTGCACCTTTCTTATTTCGTGTAAATCCCAGCCACCGGTAACATTGCCGTCTTTATCGCGACCTTCAAGCGTGTACCAAAACACCTGACCAAGCGCTGTGGCATCAGGGCCCAGTGTGGGCTGCGCATCATCAGGTAACAAGCCGGGCGGTAACGAACTTAATTTTTCAAGCACCCGACTGCGCGACCAATAAAACTCCACGCCTTCTTCAAAGATGATGTAGATACTGGAGAAGCCGAACATAGAAGTGCTGCGAATGGACTTCACACCTGAGATTCCCAACAAGGAAGACGTGAGCGGATAGGTAATCTGGTCTTCAATATCCTGAGGCGACCTTCCGGGCCATTCGGTAAAAACGATTTGCTGATTTTCGCCAATATCAGGAATGGCGTCAACTGCAACGGGGTCGCTGGGCAGAAAGCCCGTGTTCCAGTCAAAGGGTGCGGTGACAATGCCCCAGCCGATGAAAAACAACAACAAAATTGTTGTAACCAGACGGTTGTGTAAAAAGTATTTTATGAGATTTGAAAACATAAAAAATGATTTAAATTTTAGAGAATGTTAGTGCATGCTGAATGAACAGCATACCATTTACTTCCGGCGGAAGTTTCTAAAATTTAATATCAGATTAAGTAGGTCTCGTTAAGGAGATGAATATCTTCTACAAGCCTGGGCGGCGAATAGTGATCAAAAGGGATGTGTTTTTCAGATAGTGGTTCAAACAGGTTCAAGTAAGAATAGCTGAACAGC
>NZ_CAXBAN010000138.1:0-6388 GCF_963973675.1 uncultured Planktosalinus sp.
TAAATCAACATTGGATAAAAAATTTTCTTTTTTAAATAAATATAGCTCAGAGGGTAATAAATATTTTTTATAAAGCCTTAAACTTTTTACCTTATCAGATATTAGATAATTATAATTTTCTACTTCTATGAAAAATTGAAGTAATATTTCTTTTAGTGAATGAGTGTTACTATCATTATAAACTAAAAGTCTTTTTGAAATATTTAAAACTGAATAATAATGAAAAAGTTTTTTTTCTGATGTTGATTTATCTGACAACCTTTCTTTAAATGAAGATACTTTTTGTTCGATTATTTCATTTAGTTCCATATATAAAAAATTACCTATCAAGTTTAATTGGTGGGGAGTCAGAAAAGAAAGTTGAAAATAATCTGCCCGCGGCACCAACATAATCTACATTATAAAATCTGCTAAAACTAGGAGCATAACCCTGTACACCTCTATATCCCGTTAGGGAATTTGTCAGTTGGTTGCCATATCTATATGTCAAAGTAGCTCCTGCACTGGATACTGATGCAGCCCATGCGTTGGCTCCAAGATATGCTTCTATACCAGAAATTTGAGCAAATGAAGCAAATCTATATACATCTCCATAGGCAGCTCTAAACAAAGCAGGTGCTTTACTAGCTAAAGAGCCAAGTCTTGCAGCTGGATATAATGACCCAATTACAATTGCACTTGTTTTCATTGCCCCTTCAGCAATTCTTTCTCCTTCATCAAAAACATTCTGAGCTATTCCAATATCTCTTGATTTATTTTCTAATTGCTCAACATTACTTCTATTAAAAGGAGTAAAGACATTTTTCATTATTTCCAAAAAATTACAAAAAGGCCAGCAACCACCTTTACTTTCACCACCCCCAACCCCATCCAGACCACCTTCCATAGCCGCTTGGTTTTCTTGTCTCATATTTTTAAATTCGTTTTTATATGCATTTGTAGAAGCAGTTTTTGCTGCTGCTTCATTGTCTCTATCTTCTTGGGTCATACCGTGGCCATCCCCAAAATCATAACTCTCATAAGAACCGGTTTGAAGCCCCATGATGGGTATCATCCCATCAGGGTCTATCCAAAATATGGGATTGTTAAACGCATAATTATAAGGAGAGTGCCTACGCATCGCTTCTGCCATGGGATCAATGTTCATCCATCGTCCCAAAGCCGGGTCATAGTTTCTCGCGCCAAAGTCGTATAAGTTGACATCAAACTCATCCTGAATCTCCATCCCGCCGAACTTGTACTTATAAGTCTCCGGGAAGATATTGTTCACAGGAACAAAAACAACATTGCCTGTTTCATCTTTTCCAAAAATTTCATGGTTACTATTGTATCCAATATGCTTAAGCCCAAAAGGGTAGTAGTGGTCTTCTTCCAGTATAACGATTTGTTGTTGAGGGGTTTGTGTGTTTTTGGTGTAACGTAATCGAATGTTGCCAAGATGGTCGGTAAAATTATAGACATAGTTAAAAAACAGTCCGGCATCAAAATCACTCACCTTTACATACCCCTCAGCATGAGGAAAAAACTCCAAGTTATCTTCAATATACTGAAACCCATCGAGATAATGTGTGCTCTTTTCTTCGTTAGGGCTGGAAGTAGTGTTGGTCACTTTCTTCATAAGTTTTACTCCATTTGCATCATAAAGATACTCAATAAATCCATCATCTTCAACAGCATTGTCAATGATGATTTTTTTTGGTAAATGGAGATGGTTATAAGTGATTTCGGTAATGCCTTTGTTTCTATCTAGCACCAAGTTGCCGAAATCATCATACTCAAAATCATCATCGTTAGTAGGATCACCATTGGAACTAATATTCACATCTTTAAACCCAGAATCGTGACTCTCCACATCGGTCACATTGAGCAGCTTATTGCCATTGTCATACTCATAAACCAGGTCATCAATCATCAATGTCTGTTGGTAGTTTTCTACCTCACCATAGCGTTGCAGGGTGAGGATATTACCATTGGCATCATACGTGAGGTGTTCATTGTAAGAGTCTGCCACTGCAGAGCCGGGGATACTATACCATGCATCCAACAATCGGTTGGTAAGATCATAAGTATAGCTGTAACGCCTCCTGATATTATCACTGGAGGTACGCCACAGGGTCTCAGCTATATTCCCGTTGTACAAAGGGTTGACACTGCCGTTTACCGTGTTGGTGACCTGTGTGTAGTTGATTTTAAAGCCAAAGAGATCTTGTGGTGCTCCACTCTCTACTAGGTTTTCCACTTTGTTGATATCGGTAAGCCACCCGCGTATATTGTATTTGTAATCCACTTTTTGAAGATAATTGCCCGTGCTTTCTGAAACATCCCCCACTTTTTTCACCATCAGTTGCCCTAAGGGGTCATATTCATGAAACGACAACATTTCCTGGTTATTGCTATTGACCCGGTGCAGGTGTTTTTCCATTCGGTCTTGGGGCGTATAGGCAAAATCCTCCTTGATTTCCAAAACGTCACTCGCTGCAGTTTTTTTATGGGTGGTATAAGTAGTTAATACTTTTCCAATAAAATCAAAATCGGTATCAGTTTGTGAAAACCCACCCAGATAATTACTTGCATGCACCCTCACGGGATTGGACTTGACATCATAAAGGGTATAGGATACCGTCGCGTTTTGATCTGCTTCTTCCTCAAGCACCCTCACCCAGCTGCCGGTAGGCATTCCTTTGGGTTTGATGGTATTGTTATAATAGACATCAATTTCGTTGTTTTCACCCACATCTCCGGGAATGTTTGAAGGGGCACCGGGAAAATCGTAATCATCATAGTAATTAACGGTCAACAACTTGTCAGTACTGCTCGGGCTTACATTATTAGTGTAAAATACCGAGACCCCATCAATGACCGTGACCTGGGGGGTACGGGTTTCTGAAATATAGGTTTGTGGGGCTTCTAGAATTTGTCTGGCACCTTCTGAAAACCAACCCGGTCTCCAGAGGGTATAGGCCACCCTGTTGAAATGGTCATATCGAGTTAGTAGAATTCCCAACTCATTGCCATCCATAAAAGGGGAAGGTACAGGCCCCACTGCAATTACCCTGTCAAGGGCATCATAAAAAATCACCTCAGGTTGTTTGCCCGGTAGTTTTTTATTCTTAAGGCGGTTACGATGATCATAAATATACCGGTAGCCCAATTCATCGAGCAACTCTTGATGGTTGCCCACAAGGCTACTGCCACTTACAATTTGCTGTGATAGTTTTGGCGGCAATACAAAAGTGAGGTTGCCATAAACATCATAGACATAGTAAGTGTAAAAAGAAATGGCCGTTTTAGGATCAATTGTTCGGGCCTCGCCTGATATAGTGGTATAAACACGCTTCAATACTACTTGTCCCAGTTTGTTTTTATACTCAGCAACAGTACCGATTTTCCCGTTTCCACTTTCCCAGTTTTCATCTTTGGTGATGGTTATATAAAGCTGGGTATCTACCACTATTTTCGTTACTGAGGGTTAAAGTAGGTGAACTGGTCGGGTCAGTGACCATAAAATTTAAAACTTCACTAGCATTATTGGTTTGATATTCCATTTTGATTTCCTTGCCACTGTCCATCGCCCATTCATTTCCGGGTGCAGCTTGCCTTAATACCCGGTTAAGGGGAGAATCCTCATACTCAGTCTGTGAATAGGGGTTTTGGGTGTTTTGATAATAGGAAGTATTATAAAATGCAAGTGTATTATATTCGGCATTTACATCAAAAGGAAGCGAGCTATGTGCGCTACGCTCATAAGGTAGGTATTGCATTGTTTGCCTGCCCAGGCCATCATAGGCAATATGTGTGACCATATCACCACCGGTTCCAGACTGCCTGTGGGCAATTTGTTGTTTGGCACGGCCAAGGCCATCAAAATAAGTGATATCCACGACTACGGTATTGTTCGGTGATACATCTCTAAATGAGGTATTATCTGGGATTTTGTGTTTGATGGTTTTTACATAGTTCTCTGTGGAGGTTTGTGAATGCAGAACCCCTATGGAAAAAAATAAAATGAAATAGAAAATTATTGATCGCATGGCAGTTGGTTTTTAATAGTATTGATTGGTATCAAGTTTTAAATTGGAACTTCACTTATTGATTTCCATAATTATATTCATATTCCTCTATTAAATTATCATACTTATCCTTAATATGATCCAGTCGTCCAAACTCATCATAATAGTAACGAATGCGGTCGCCGTTGGGTCCGGTGATAGAGGTAACGCCTACGAGAGGTTTATAGGTATAAGTGGTGATCATAGTATTTGCCATAGAAACGTCATTACGCAAATTGTTCAATGCTGTTTGGAGTTGGGCTTCTGTACCGGTAATGGAAGAAGCTGAATGGATAGCACTGATAAGACCTGATGGGATAGTACCATAGGCCTTGTTTTCTATTTTTGCTACCGGAAATTGGTGCATGTAACCATAAATATATGAAATGGGCTTCCCGTCTTTGTTTTTCACTTGCACAGGTTTACCCTCTTCAAATAGGAATGAGTCTATTTCTTCATATTCTATAGGAATATAGCTCAAAGGCGAATTATTGCTAGCTTCTCCTTTATTGAATTGGTAAGCTTTTTTAATGTTGCCGTTGGTATCATATTCAAAAGCTTGACCAAAGATTTTATTATTGTTATTTTTAGAGCTTACTACGTCTATTTTCATCGGTAGGGCCGCGGGTAAATTGATATTGATAGTTGGGTCCCAAGGATATTTGTAGGTTACCGTAGTTACTTCTTCAGTATCATCAGCAACCGGATAGTCGTTAAAACCATCCCGGGTACGTTGATAATCTGTAATTTCCACTTTTTTAAGAAGCCTTATGGTGTCGTATTCAATTTTTTTAAATGTTGTAACAGGGTTGGGTGTAGAGCCCCCTTGGGTTAAGTATTCAGTTGAAGCGATTTCAATAGGCATAAAGGAATAGTTGCCTTGGAAGCTAACCACTTTAGGTAAATTTTCATACCCTAAATATACTGCACTTGGCGGATTTCCATAGCACATCATATCACCCAGAACATTCCAGTATAATGCTTCTATTGATCCTACAATTTCATTAATATACTCAACACGCTTTACAACTTGGGCTCCTTCATAACTTATATGTGACTTAAGTGCATAATCATAACGGTGAACAGCATTCGGGTTTTCCTCATAAACAAACTCTTCCTTGAAATTATCCGTGCCATTAAAAGAGGTAACGGTTACATTTTCATAAAAATAGCCTGTTTTAAAACCACTTCCAATATCTCCGGGTATGGGATAAAAATTGCTGTAATAGGTTGTGGTGCTTCCTTCAGTTTTAATAATTAAACCTAAGTTGTCTTCTAGGTTATACCCTTTTAAATCACTGTAATTATAAGTTTTTCGATTATAGGTGCCTGTTTCGTCTGTATTTTCGATGGCTTTTACCCTTAACCCTCCACAATATTTACCGTTGATGCTGTTGGGCTCATATTCAAAGGAAGTACTACCGCCCGTCGGATATAAGATATCTGTTAATATTCCATTTTGTAAAGTAGAAGGATTTAATGACCTGTCACCCGAATGTAGATTATAAAAACCTTGAAAAGGTTGTGGAATATTTGGTATTTCAGGCACTAAAGAGTTATTACCCGTAGCATTGTTGAAATATCCAAAAAAATCCTGGGCATGTGAATCTTTTGAAGGTAACGAAGCAGGGTTATAACTAAATTCATAAGGGGGCAGATAGACTTCATTATTGGAACTGTCATAACCCACTTCATAGACACTTGTAAGCTTCAATCTTGGATCTCCGCTATATCTTTCATAGGTAAACCTGAACTCTTTGATATGTCCGCTAATAAGGTCAGATACAACGATACTGGTGAGTTTTGTTTTCCAAACATCATCTGGAAGTCCTGTATCTGATGTATAGTTAAAATGTATCTCAACACTTCCATCTGGTGACCAAATCTTTTTTATTAGCTGTGTATTGTAATCATAGGTGATATTGGCCTCATTCTTTGTTTTTACTTCAGAGGCTATAGGGACTTCACAAGTATACCCTATTGTTATATGTTGTGAAGCATCAAATATGGTATAATACATCGCTTCACTTTGGTATTCAAAATTTATTATTTTATCATTCTTGGTGGTTATTTGAGATAGTTTCCAAGTAGAAATGGGGTCAAAACCGTTTTCCCCCTCCCACTCAAAAATATCTAAAGAGAGGTCACCATTTACACCGGTGTAAATTTTATTACTGGATTGCTCCACAACATCCGAGTTAAAAAAATACTCATTTCCATTTAAATCGTTTGCAGTTAAATTAACCTCACTATTTCCATTTGATAGTGCCGTTATTTGAACACCATCCTGCCTTTCCTTAAGGATAGCTCCGGTAGGAGTATGAATATATGCACCTGAA
>NZ_CAXBAN010000139.1:0-6380 GCF_963973675.1 uncultured Planktosalinus sp.
TTTATTATCATACATAAACACCTCATTGCTTTGAGTGATTACAAACCGGTAGTTTCTATTATTGTCATAATCAAAAACCACCAGTGGCTGTGTAATAGCATCTTTGAAATTCAAGGGAAAAGGACTGACTTCCTTTCCGTTTCTGTCGAGAATGTAAAAAGTGTTTTTAGTACTGAAAGCTAGTTGGGATTTTCCGTTTCTAAGTAGATCAACTTGCTGCACATCTCCCAATATTTCACTGTCAAGTTGTTTTGACCAAAGCACTTTTCCGGAAGAAGAAATGAGATGTAATTTATTGGTCACATCCTGCACCACGATATCTTTACCTTTGGAAATATGATTGTTAAAAAACTGAGGTCTGCTCAATAGTTCATTTTCAAGGTTGATGGCAAACAATTGGGTAACTCCAGTACCGCGACTTTGATTATGGGTTTCTTTGATGATTCCGTTAAAATGTGCAAAATGACTGTCATACACAAACTGAAAAGCGGCCATCCTGTGACTTCCAAATTTCAATTGTTTAATTTTTTCATTAGATAAATCAGAGGTCCATTCAGCAAAGGTGTTTTTGAAATTGGGAAACAAAGCAACCAGCAATACTGAGCTCTCGCTGCTCATTTGTTGCATATGCTCTTTGTAATAAGGAAGGTTGCCCACTGTGGTTTCATTAAGAAATTCTGTAATAATATTTTCTAAAGTAGATTGTTGATCAGCAAAAATAAAATAGTCATCCAATTGTGCTGCTACAACTGGAGTGGCATTTAATAGTGGTGAAAAATAGTTCTGAAATAGTGTAGAATCATTTAGTTTGTAAATAGGTATATTTCTAAATACATCAGTTTCCTCCAAAAGTGGATTTAAATAGTCGGTGGTAATAGTCCCATTGATTGCATGCAGTGCAATAACCTTTTTATTTTCAATGGAAATGACTCCTATTTCGTTTAATGAACTAAATAGTGCTTTATGATTGGCAATAGTGTCAGAAGAATTTTTAAAACTCGCCAGATTTTCTTTAAGCACTTCAAAGTCATCATATGTATAAGAAATAAACCCCGATGCTGATGACGGAGTTACCATTGCTAGCTGGTTTTGTTGTGGATGGGTTCCCTTAAAAACCTCTAGTAACTGAGGAAGTGTATCTTGAGCTATTGCAATACCGTTTAACTTTAGTTGTCCCGGCTGAATTTCTGCATCAAAAGCAATCCACTCTGAAAAACGCGGTAATTGATCAATTTCCGGCACACTGTTTTTTAGTGATTTTTGAACCAAATCACCATTGATTATAACAGAAAAATCACTTGTCCCAAGAGTACTGTAAACAGTTTCAAAATCTGTATTCAAGGAGCTTTGGGATTGTTGCTTTTTTATAATACGTTCTAGTATTTTTTGTGAACTTCCTGCAATAAATACACTATCAAGGGTGGTTGTAAACACTACATTTGAATCAAGTGTCACTCGTTGAAGCGAGATTCCTTCATAAGTCAAGGTTTCCACAATTTTATTTTGTGCCGAGTCTAAAATGAAAAGCTTGGGATGTGCTCTGGTAATAAGTGTATGGTGATGTGTGCTGTCATTTTCAGTGTTTATGCTGATCAGGACTTCAGAAACCGGATTCAGGTATTTTGAATACAACAGGTTTTTTTCAAAAAAGTCATACAAATGCAAAGAGGATAATTTTGATAAGAATCCGTTGTTTTTGATGTCTGAAGATAAGGTTGAAAAATTTGAGCTTTTTATAATTAAAGTAGCTTCCTGTGGAAGATAATCTGTTATTACACCTTTTTTAGATTTATCAGAAGTACAGCTGATTATTGAAATTAAAATTATGAATACCAGGGTTTTTTTCATCTATGCAAAAGGTTTAATGCAAATATATGGATATGCCTTGAGAGATAAATTTAAAATGATAAACATATTATCTAATTGAAATTTAATTTGAGTTGCTCAGGAAGCAACTTAAAGCTCTTTCTGTGATATTTGGTGATTCCATACTTTTTAATCGCTTCGCGGTGTTCTTTTGTGGGATAGCCTTTATTTTTTTTCCAGTTATACTCAGGAAACTCTTCATGAATTTTTTCCATAAATTGATCGCGGTAAGTTTTTGCAAGTACTGAAGCTGCTGCTATATGTAGAAACTTTGCATCTCCTTTTATTATACACTGATGGGGTATATTATAAAATGGATTGAATTTATTTCCGTCTACTGCTATAAACTCAGGAATTGGATTTAATTGTCCTATTGCCCGTTGCATTGCAGTAATGGAAGCTTGTAAAATATTGATTTGGTCAATTTCATCCATCATAACATGTGAAACCTGAAAAGCAATTGCTTTTGCTTCAATAAGCTCTTTTAGCTGATTGCGTTTTGGCAAGCTTAATTGTTTGCTGTCATTCAGTATTTCATTTGAAAAATTATCAGGTAAAATTACAGCAGCAGCTGTTACCGGACCTGCAAGACAACCCCTTCCGGCTTCATCGGTTCCACACTCTAATTTTTCTAGGTGAAGTTTTAATTGTAACATTTAAAAATTAAAAGTACGGTTTTGCGTTAAAATAAATAACTTTGCGAACTGAAACTTTATCATTTATTTTTCTAATGAAAAAAACACTTGTGCTTTTACTACTTACCTTAAGTACAACAGTGCTTTTTTCGCAAGATAGGGATCAACCTTTCATCCAACAGCAAACAGATCCCACAAATATGGGTAATGACGGGCGGCCAAATATGGGGGATACCAACGTTAATTTTGAAGGAGAAAAACCACATATTTCTGAATACAAAATTATATCCTTTGAGCGAGACACCAGCTTTGTAGACACCACTTTAAGCATAAAAAAGGATTATAAATATAACTACCTTAGACGCGATTCTTACCACCTAATGCCATTTGCAAATGTGGGGCAAACATACAATACTCTGGCACACAGTTTTGATGACTTGCGTCTGAAACCTCGCCTAGGGGCAAGAGCAAGACACTTTAATTATATGGAAATCGAAGATATTAATTATTTTCATGTTCCAACCCCTCTTTCAGAGTTGTATTTTAAAACAGCATTTGAACAAGGCCAACAACTTGACGCCTTTTTTACCATTAATACTTCAGAACAATTTAACTTTTCAGTTGCTTACAAAGGGCTGCGCTCATTGGGCAATTATCAAAACACGCTCACAAGTACAGGGAATTTTCGTTTTACAACCAACTACAAAACGCATAATAACCGCTATAATTTGCGGGCTCATATAGTTTTTCAGGACTTATTAAACAATGAAAATGGAGGAGTAAAAACAGATTTTATTCCCTTTTTTATAAATGACGAAGCTGATTTTAGAGACCGTGGTCGGCTTGAAGTAAATTTTGAAGATGCCAATAACATGTTGAAGGGAAAACGCTTTCATCTTGAACACGATTATGCGCTAATTGATTACAGAGATTCAACTGCTTATAGCATTCTTAAATTGGGAAATATTCTAAGCTTCGAAGATAAGTTTTATGAATATTCTCAGGAAAACCCGTTTGAAGAATTTGGACCTGCCTATGCTTCACAAAACCTTAAAGATCGCGTTACACTTGAAGAGTTTTATGCTCAAGCGTATGCAGGATTAAACAACAACTTAGTAGGAAAATTAAATGTTTTTATAGGATACACTGACTTCAATTACGGTTATGACAGGGTTTTGTTTTTGAATGAGGAAACCATTACAAATCGAATTTTAGGAACAATCATTGAAACCGGAGCTTCATACCAAAAAAAGTACCGTGGATTTGAGCTTTTTGGAAAAGCAGCGATCAACATCGCAGGTGAATATGATGGGAATTATTTATTAGGACAAGCATCCTATGAACTCAATGAACACAATAAGGCCAAAGCAAGTATTCATGTAAGCTCAGTCGCACCAGACTATAACTTTCAACTCTATCAAAGTGATTATGTAAACTACAACTGGCAAACCAACTTTAAAAACATTAAAAGACAACACCTCCAGTTTGATTTGGAGTCCAAAAAACTGTTTAATGCAGCTGTGAGTTATACAGGAATTGATGATTATGCTTATTTTTCACAAACAACAACAGACACGACCACAACACCATTTCAACTTGATGAAAGGGTAAATTATCTTAAGGTTGAAGCTTCTCGGCAATTTGACTTTGGAAACTTTTCTTTAAATACTCAACTTACCTATCAAAAAATTGTTGATGGAAAAGAGGTATTTAAAGCACCTGAAATATTAGGCAGGGCAAGTGTTTATTACTCAAACAGGTTTTTTAAGAATGCATTATTTTTACAAACCGGTTTTACCGGAAAGTACTTTACATCCTACGAAATGAATGCTTATGACCCGGTATTAGCCGAGTTCTATGTTCAAAATGAACAAGAGTTTGGCGACTTTCCTTTGATTGATTTCTTTGTAAATGCCAAAATAAGCCAGACGCGAATTTATATCAAATGGGAACATTTTAATTCATTATTTGCCTCCGAAAACAACTATTTCTCAGCTCCGGGACATCCCTACCGAGACTGGAAAATTAGATTTGGTTTGGTATGGAATTTCTTTATGTAATGGTCTAACTACAAATTAAAAAGCACCAAACTCCAAGTAAACAACTTGTAATTTAGTGCTTTTATGAATTAATTTTTATATTTTAATCTTTAAGCAACCCTCTCGAAATCACAATTTTCTGTATCTCACTAGTGCCTTCATAAATCTGCGTGATTTTGGCATCGCGCATTAGTCTTTCTACATGGTATTCTTTTACATAACCGTTGCCGCCGTGCACTTGTACAGCTTCTACAGCCACTTTCATAGCTACTTCAGAAGCTTTTAGTTTGGCCATAGCACCACTCATGTCATAGTTAAGACCTTGATCTTTTTCCCAGGCAGCTTTCATCACCAAATGTCTTGCACATTCAATTTCAACAAGCATGTCTGCAAGTTTGAAAGCGATAGCTTGGTGGTTGCAGATTTCAGTACCAAATGCTTTTCTTATTTTTGAATAGTCGCGTGCTAATTCATAGGCACCACTGGCTATTCCTAATGCTTGTGCAGCAATTCCAATTCGTCCGCCTGAAAGGGTTTTCATAGCAAACTTAAACCCAAAACCGTCTTCTCCAATGCGGTTTTCCTTTGGAATTTTTACATCGTTAAAGTTTAGGGTGTGGGTATCACTACCACGGATACCCAGCTTGTCTTCTTTTGGGCCCACTTCAAAACCGGGCATGCCTTTTTCAACTATAAATGCATTGATGCCACGGTGTTTTTTTTCTTTATCGGTTTGGGCAATGACAAGGTAAATATCCGCATTGCCACCATTGGTAATCCAGTTTTTGGTTCCGTTAAGGATATAGTGATCGCCCTTGTCTATAGCAGTTGTTTTTTGTGAAGTGGCATCACTACCAGCCTCGGGTTCAGAAAGACAAAACGCACCCAGTTTTTGACCTGAAGCCAACGGTACTAAATATTTTTGTTTTTGTTCTTCGGTTCCGTAAGCATATAATCCATAACACACCAGCGAATTATTAACAGACATCACCACAGAAGCCGATGCGTCAATTTTGGAAATCTCTTCCATTGCTAAGACATACGCTGTAGTGTCCATACCACTTCCGCCATATTCTGGCGGAACCATCATACCCATAAAGCCCAGTTCGCCCATCTTTTTGATTTGTTCGTACGGAAACTCTTGTTTATTGTCACGTTCAATAACTCCAGGAAGAAGTTCGTTTTTAGCAAAATCACGTGCCGCATCGCGTATCATGATATGTTCTTCAGTTAAATTGAAATCCATAGTGTGGTGTTTAAAAGTGTGTTTGTAAAAGGAGCACAAAGATACCTTTTTAGCACCATTTTTTCAATTATTACCGTTAATTTTACCAAATGACAGTAAAAAAATACAACGTTATAGGGGTTATGAGCGGCACTTCGCTTGATGGCGTTGATTTGGCTTTTGTCACTTTTATGAAAGGTACTATTTGGAACTATAAAATCCATAAAGCTGTTACCATGCCATATTCTGATGTGTGGAAAAAAAGGCTTCAATCTGGAATCCAATTGAGTGAAACTGAATTGCAAATTCTCAATAAAGAGTACACAAAGTATCTAGGAGGAATTATAATAAGCTTTATGGATACTATAGTAGAGATACACTCCCAACTAAACTTGGGAGCGGGAATTGGGATTGATGCAGTCTGCTCTCACGGTCATACCATTTTACATCAACCTGAAAAGGATGTAACGCTTCAAATTGGTAACTTGCCTGAACTTGCCCAACATATTAAACAAACTGTTGTTTGTGACTTTAGGGTGCAGGATGTGGCAATGGGGGGGCAGGGGGCACCACTGGTCCCAATTGGTGATCAGTTGCTTTTTAGAAAATATGATT
>NZ_CAXBAN010000140.1:0-6341 GCF_963973675.1 uncultured Planktosalinus sp.
GAAGAAATTAAAAAGCTGACTGATGAATTGAAGTATACAGAAGGATTTTTAAAATCTGTTCAAAAAAAGCTCTCCAATGAGCGTTTTGTAAGCAATGCTCCAGAAGCTGTCATAGCAGCTGAAAGAAAAAAAGAATCTGATGCAGTGTCTAAAATCAAAACCTTGAAAGAAAGTATTTCGGGGTTACAATAAAAAAAAGGCTATAACTGTGTGAATTATAGCCTTTTTTATTCGTTTTTTTTGCTTAAAAAGTTACCGCAATATTCATAGAAAACCCTGTATTCTCAGGAACAAAACGACATACTCCACCTACACAAATCAAGCCTCCTCGTTGGCGCCCATAATTTACCGCAAAACGGGTTCTTCCTTTAGTGTAACTGCCTCCAAAGTTATAGTAGTGAATTTCATCTTCACCGCCATAATTCCAGGAGTCTGCTATATAGACTCCAAGTCTTGGTGAAAAATTGTATTCAAAAAGAGCAGCAGCCCAGTTTTTTCTGTCTTGTTCTGTCCATAAGTGCTGTAGCTCGAGACGCATTGATTTTCCGGAGCCTAAACGGTATGTGTGCTCAACCACGCCAATATTTGCAGTGATATCTTCAAAACCAAGCGGACTGCCATCTGTGATACCTTTGTCAATAATTACATTTGAATAGGTATAAATTCCACTTAATTTTTCTGAAAGTCTTTTTCTAATCTCCAGTGTGACTTCTCTGAAATAACGGTCACCTTTTCCGAGAAACTCAGATTTGTAACCATTGTTTTCAACATCATAAACTGCATCCAACCCTGACCAATAAGAGAAATTAAAATCGAGTTTTGTGCCATATTTTCCTCCAAAAAAAGTTTCTTTTTCAAAGGTATAAAATGCATCTACCTGCGTACCCATTTCGCCTGCTTGTTTTTGAAAGTCTTGTAAAATCAATCTTGCTTGCGGGTTGTAAACATAAATATTTGACAACATATAATCGTGTTGCTTAGTAAGTGAAGGGATATAATTTACTAATTGCTGGTTGTATTGATTTCCTTCTGCAAACCGATCTGCATAAAAACTAAAGTTTTCAATACGTCTTAAGGCGGCGTTAATGCCCAATCCTCGTTGTGAAAAACCTAGATTCAATAACACTGCTGATCCTTTATAAAGCTCTTCATTATTTGTGATTACACCTTCATTGACCAGAGCATCTGGCTCTTTATGTACTGCTTCAAAGGCAGCTGAAAAGCTTTTATATAGAAAGTCAATTCTACCTGCATAAGCATTAACTGTTGAAGGTAATGTATTGCTTCCCAAGTTGTCTTGATAACGCGCTACGTAACTACCTCCAAGGTCAATAAATAAATCGGCTGTATTTAACACTTGGCCTAGGTCAAGAATTGCATCTGCTCCTTGAATGACACCTTCAGAGACGTCAAAGCCATCTCGTTGTTCACCATAAACCGCCGTTAGATGAATAAAGTCTGTTGGAGAAAACTTAATCTTCACACCTTTAAGAGCATTGTTGATTCCAAGTTGCCTATCTTCCCAAAACCTTAAAATAAGACCACTTCCAAATTGCTCATAAAAATAACCACCTGTTATATCTAACGATTCGTGTTTAAAGTTTAAAAAGTAAGTTCCAATACCATTTCCGTCAATATTTGGTGCATACCCTAATAATGCGGTTGGAAGATATGATTCATACTGAATACCTGCAGTAAATTTTCCTAAATTATAATTTAAAGTAAAATAATTGTTAGCCCTGAATTGTTCATCAGGAGCTAAAATATTCAAGCCTTCATCATCTTGAAGCCATTGAGAATTCGATTCAAAACCTCCTGATAAATTACCATAATCTTGTGAAAATACAGATGTTGAAATTGCAAATAAAAATAGGGAGAGTAGCTTTTTTTTCATTTTAAAATTCATTTTAAATCTTTAATTATTTATTTTGAAAATTCAACAACTTTTTCATAAAGTTCATCTTCTGCACCCGGAGTATACCCCGAGTGTCTGTAAAGAATTTTGTTGTTTTTAACTACAAGAGTAAGTGGTACAGTTGCAGCTCCTAAAGCTCTTTTTAAATCATTGTTTGTGTCAAGTAAAAACTCATAATCCCATCTTTTCCCATTAATCATTGGTCTTACTCTTCTAACTGTTCTAGCGTCATCAACAGAAATAGCATATAAAACTACATTAGTTTCTGATTTCCAGTCGTCATAAACTTCACTTATAGCGTCTAGTTCATTTTTGCAGGGTACACACCAGGTTGCCCATAAGGAGATTATTATAATTTGGTCATTTTTGGAGATGTCTTGAATATTTACATCTGTACCATCAAGATTTTTTAAAACCATATCCGGAAGCTCTGTTTGAGCAAAAGATTGAAGAAACAAAAAGGAAATGAGAAATGTAACAACAGCTTTCATAATTATTTTTTTATATTAAAGAGCAATAATAATAATATAAAATTTAAATTTTGAAAGTTTTCTGTTTTTATTTAAATCTCAATCAAAAAAATGAAAGCTGTTAAAATTTATTTAAATTAATATTAAAAAAACTATATTTGAAAAATTCATGTTTTATAAACTTAAAAAAATCAACAGTTATGTTAAAAAAATTACTTTCAGTTTTTGCTTTACTTTTTGTTGCTTTTCCTCTTTTTAGTCAGACTATAGTGAGTACTGATCCGGAAAACAAAAAAGTAATTTTAGAGGAATTTACAGGTATTAATTGTGTTTATTGTCCAGATGGTCATGCCATTGCACAAGCAATTCAAAACAATAATCAAGGTGAAGTCTTTTTGGTGAATATACACGTTGGTGGCTTTGCTACACCAGGCGCAGGTCAACCAGATTATAGAACACCGTTTGGTACTGCAATCAACAACCAGGCGGGTGTACAAGGTTATCCTGCTGGGACTGTAAATAGACATGTATTTCCAGGTTGGTCTCAAAATGGAGCTAGTGGTACCGCAATGAGTAGGAACTTTTGGACGGCCGCGTCAAATCAAATTTTAGATCAGCCCTCCTACGTAAATATGGGCGTTGAAGCAAGTATAGATGTAAATACCCGAGAACTGACAGTTCATGTTGAAGCATACTATACAGATGATAGCCCGGTTGGAACGAATAAGCTCAATGTTGCATTGTTGCAAAATAATACATTAGGTCCACAAACAGGTGGAGGCATGGGTAACAACTATGTGCATATGCACCGATTAGTTCATATGGTAACCGGACAGTGGGGTGTTGATGTAAACACAACAACAGAAGGTAGTTTTGTTGACGAAACCTTTACATACACAATTCCAAATGATTATAATGGAGTGCCAGTAGACTTTTTTGAAGCAGAAATGGAAGTAGTGGTTTTTATGACTGAAACGCAACAAGAAGTTATCAGTGGAAATGGAAGTTATGCTACTTACACAGGCTTGGCAAATAATAACGATGCAGCAATTCAATCAGTTGTTGAAATTGATGATCAATGCTCTGGAGTTTTAGCTCCAACTATCAAAGTTCAAAATTTAGGTTTGGATCCATTAACTTCACTTGATATCGAATATTCAGTTAATGGAGGTACTCCTGAAATTTACACTTGGTCTGGAAACCTTACATCTCTTTTAATAGATGAAATTGAACTTCCTGAAATTTCTTATGATATTTTGGCTAGTAATGAATTGGTGATCAGTATTTCAGATGATGATGACAATTCAAATAACGAATATTCTGCTAATTTTGATCAAGCAATAGAAAGCTCTTATGAGTTAGACTTAACTATTCAAACTGATGGTTGGGGAACTGAAGTGCGTTGGAATATAAAAAATGCTGACGGAACAACAATCGCTCAAGGGGGGCCTTATGGTAACAATCAAACAATCAATGTTCCTACAATAACTGTTACAGACGATTGTTATACATTTAATCTAATTGATACTTTTGGTGATGGTGGTGGACCTGTTTCACTCGTGGATTCTGATGGGTTGGTTATTTACTCTACCGCCGGAAATTATGGTTCAGGTGAATCAACAAACTTCTCAACAACTGGGAATCCACTTAGCTTAAATGACAATGCCATAGATCATGTTGTTTTATACCCTAATCCTTCCTACGGAATAGTGAATGTAAAAGCAAACTCACCTGTTAGTTTGTCAGTTTTTGATATCACAGGAAAACTTATTGAAAGCTTTGAAGAGGTTAATAACGGCGAAAATATTGATTTATCAACTTTACAGGCTGGAATGTACCTTGTTAAAATCAATGATGGATTAAAACAACAAACTCAAAAATTAATTATAAAATAAATTATTTGGGAGGTTTGCAAAAACCTCCCAATTTAAAAAAAACAATGATGAAAAAGATTACACTATTATTTGCATCTATATTATTCACTACAGCTGCATTTTCTCAATTTACAGTAGAAGATTATGATGGAGAACCAATTCTTGACGGTGATATACGAACTTATACAACACTTGAAGAGTCTGAGGCTACACTCTATTTTTGGATCAATAATGATTCAGCAGAAGATATTCTCGTGAAAATAAAAAATGAGAGCATTACAAATTCAGACGGCTCAAGCTATCAGTTTTGTTTTGGTACTCTTTGTATTTTTGATGTTGAAGAAGGTCAGACATATCCTGTTTCAGGAGTTCCCGAAACAATTCCAGCTGGTGGCACCAACCCTCAATTTGATAAATTTTTTAATGAAAACCCGGGTGATGGAACAAATTATCCAATTGACTATGTATGGAAATTTTTCCAAGTAGATGAAAACGGAGATGAAATTGGTGAATCAATCACTTTCACATATCGATTTGACCCAACACTTAGCACCAACGAATTTGAAGGGAATAATTTAGGTGTTAAAATTCATAATACCCTAGCAAATCAAACTTTAATAATTGAATCTTTAAAAAGTGAAATTGACTTTACAATTTTTAATTTAAATGGTCAAAGTTTGTTATCAAATAAAGTTACAGCAGGAATGAATGAAATTAATGTTTCCAGTTTAACCACTGGTGTATATTTTATTAAATTCAACAATGTTGAAAACTCAACAACATTAAAGTTTGTTGTAAAATAAAATCCCAAATAATTTGATGAAAATTAGATATTTAATTGTTTCGTTCCTTGTGTTTAGTTTTATTATTTATTCATGTAGTGCAGACTATTTGGATAATCGATCTCAGGTAGATTTAAATTCAATAACCTTAAAGGCAAATATTGAAACCACAACTATAGGAATTGACCAAACTTTAGAGTTTACGGTTATCGGAAATGATGACCAAGATTATACGGCAGGCAGTACTATAAAAATAAATGGAGAAGCTATTGAGGGTGCTACATTTTCATTTTCTGAAGGAGGTGAATATACTTTTGAAGCTACCTATTCTGGATTAACTAGTAATGCTTTAACGTATAACGTAGCTACAGAAAAGTTTCTGGTAGTTGATAAATCAAAAGCCTTAAGGACTCAGGAAATAACCTTTCTGTTACTTAACCCAAATGGTGATGACGCCACCGGCGAAGGAACATTTTTTGTAAATGGTAATGAGATTGATGGAAATACTTTTAGCACATCAGAAGTTGGAACTTATGAAGTTTTTGCAAGCTATGACAATGGAGTAAGCCAGACAGAAACGGAATTTTTTGAAATATTTATTCCCAAACGAAAAGTTGTTTATGAAGACTATACCGGTGCTTGGTGTGGGTGGTGCGTTAGAGTAACCAATGCCGTACATTTATTGAAAGAGCAGTCTGAAGATGTTGTGGTTATTGCTATACACAATAACGATGAGATGGCTTTTCCACAAGAGGCACAGCTTAGAAATACGTTTGGTGTTACAGGTTTCCCTGCTGCTAAAATAAACAGGACAGACACAGCACCAAACCCGGAGGACGCCCCTTCTTCAATTGATTTTGCTCTTGAAACTGCCGGAGAGAATACCAGTTTGAGTATAGCAATAAACACACAATTAAATGGAAGCATTCTTTCGGTTAATACAAGTCTGATGTCTGAAAATGCTATTCCTTCTTCTCACAAAATTGTGGTGTATGTTTATCAAGATGGCTTAGTATTTCCACAAACTAATTATTATGTAAATACGCCTGAAAGTCCTTATTACCAAATGGGAAACCCTATTCTAGACTTTGTTCATAATGATGTTTTAGAGACCTCCTTAACAAATATATTTGGTGATCAATTACAGTCAACCAATGCTTTTGAAGTATTGTCAATTGATTTCGATCCAATTGATCTTTCCGCATACGCTAATACTTCAAATGGAAATACTTTTGATTATATTGATAAATACCCTGAGTTAAAAGAGTATGTTGAAAATGAATTAGTATTTGATCTTATC
>NZ_CAXBAN010000141.1:0-6313 GCF_963973675.1 uncultured Planktosalinus sp.
ATGTCTGTTAGTTTGGCGTCAAACAGGTCTGCCCAGGGCTTTTCTGCAAAAGGTTTAATACTTGGATTTTCTTCGGTCAACGCAAATTTGATACGTGCAAAACAATTTATATTACTGTCTGCCAGATGATGAATAACCTGCCTGAGTGTCCAACCATTTTCCCGGTACGGGGTGTCCAATTGAAGCTGCGTGAGCGACTGTACTTCTTCTTTGATACGGAAAGGCAATAATGCAATAGTAGCAATCCATTGTTGTTGCATCTGCTGATGCAATTCCAGGTTTTCTATATATCGGCCTATTGGATATTGATCTTTTTCATTCATAGGATGCTTATTTTAGATAAAGTGATTCCATGAGTGGGTGTCTTTTGCTCTTCCTTTTCGGATGTTCTCCAAAGCTGTTTTTAGTTGAAACATTGTAGCATCATCTTCTATGTAAGGGGAATAGTCTTTGCCTTGTATCTGAATGCTATATACTGGAGAAATAACTGCTGCGGTACCCACACCAAAAAGTTCCACTTGATTTCCGGCATTAAACGCATCTTCCAGCTCTTGATAGCTAATAGCCCGTTCTTCCACATTCATTCCTTTATCCCTGGCAATCTGGATAATGGAATTTCGGGTCACCCCATCCAGGATAGAAGTGCTCAAACGTGGAGTGATGAGTGTATCCTTGGGCATTACCATCATATTCATAGTTCCGGCTTCTTCCAAAAACTGATGTGTTTTGGCATCTGTCCAGATAATTTGATCGAACCCCTGTTCTTTTGCCTGTTGTGTAGGGTAAAAGGCAGCTCCGTAGTTTCCGCCACATTTTACGTAGCCCACACCGCCTTCTGCTGCCCTAACGTATTCGGTTTCAACTTTTACCCTTACAGGTTTGGGATAGTACAGCCCCATCGGGGTACAGGTAATACAAAACGTATAGTTGTCAGCCACTTTAACCCCCAAACGTGGCTCCGTAGCAAAAACAAACGGGCGGATATATAGACTTACTTCTTTATCCTGTGGAATCCAATGCTGTTCAAGCCATACTAATTCTTCCAAAGCATTGATGAAAAGCTCTTTTTCTATGGGCGGCATGCACATACGCTCCAAAGAACGATTGAAACGTTGGTGATGCTTTTCGGGGCGAAAAATATGTACTTGTCCGTTATCTTGACGAAAAGCTTTCATTCCTTCAAAAACGGTTTGCCCATAGTGAAGACAAAGCGCAAAAGGACTTAATGAAAAATGTTGTGTGGGTACAATTCTATGAGACCTCCAGTTTCCATGATCATATTCGCTCAGGAATAGGTGATCGGTAGGCTGTGTCCCAAAATTAAAATCATCATAATTGAATGCTGATTGTTTACTCTGATCATTTTTGTGAATGTCTATTGCCATTGTTTCCATAGCTTACTATTTTATGTTTAATTCCATTTTAGTGTCTGCTCTTTTATAAATGCCCTGTTCTATGGGTATTTGTTGAAACCCAAATTTTTTATAAATGCTTAAAGCGGGTTTTAAAGCAGATTGAGTATAGAGCACTAATTTTTTTACTTCTAGTTCTTTTGCTTTTTCCAGGGCTGATTTACATAGTTTTGTACCTGCCCCAAGTCCGTGAAAAGCCTCGTCCACAGCCATTTTGGTAAGTTCCATAGTAGCATTGTCTATTTTTTTCAGTGCCACTGCACCTATTACCGTTTGATTATGAAGCGCAAATAAAATTTCTCCCCCATCTTTTAAAATAGCTTCTTCAGGATGAGTTAGGACATAGTTGTCAATAGCTTCCAATACAAAATGTTTTTCAATCCAAGCTTTGTTGAATTTTTCAAAGTAAGGTTGCCATTCAGGACGGTATGGTGCTATGTGTATGTTTATCATAATTTTATTTCAAATAAGCTGACTTCAATATTGTTGTAATGGGCAGGAAGATTACTTTTAGGGGGCAATTGTTTTTTCCCGATTAACCGGAACCCTAAGTTTTGGTAATAGGTTATCAATTTCTTATTACTGGCCCAGGTATCAATTCTTATAAATTTCTTTTTGCTTTTAAAGGCTTCAATCATAGCCCATTCTACAACTCTTTTAGCTATATTTTTCCCTCTGTAATTGTTGAGAATTGCCATTCGATGTAGATAGATGGCTTCCTTTCCTTTATCATCATTCCAAATGATGGGGTCAACATTCATTACGGAAAAAACGCCTGCAATTTCATCTTCGTCAGTCACTACCTTAAAATTTCTTTTCTCTTCAATCTCTTGTTTTATGAAAGATGAGCTGAATGGATACCAACTGTAACCAGTTTGATGATGTTGATATGCAATTGCTTCTGTGTATATTTTTTCAACACTGGAAATATCTGTCATGATGGTTTGTTCTATTCTCATTGTATTGCCATTTTTCGATATCCTCTGTTAATACAATACACACCGGAAAGTGTAGCGGTTAAAGCTAATAGCGTTATATCCGTAAGGGGTTCATTCAGGAAAAAATACCCTAGCATAATGGCTATAAATGGATTGATGTATGCGTATAAAGAGGAGACACCAATGGGTAAATGTTTCAGGGCATATACAAAACTGGAGTAAGCGATAATAGAGCCAAATACGATAAGGTATGCCAATGCCCATATACTTTTGCCTGAAATTGCTTTTAGTTCTGTGTAGTCGTCTAAAAAGAGGCTAAAAAGCACTAATGCAATCCCTCCCGTGAGCAGTTGTAAGGCTGCATTTTGGAAAACATTTTTATGATTTAAAATTTTGAACTTACTGAAGACACTTCCCGAAGCCCATGCCAGGCAGGCTCCAAATGCAATAAGCATTCCTAGAAAATATTCCGGATTGGCAATATCTTTTAGATTATCCCTGAAAATGAGTATGATTCCCAAACAACCCAATATCAATCCAAATAAGATCAAAATGTGCGGTCTTCTTCTATCAAAACCAAACAGATAGCTGATTACTACCACAAATACAGGAATAAGTGATAATATCAATGCGGCCAGTCCACTGGTAATGTAACGTTCGCACCAACCAATTACGCCATTGCCTAAAGTGACCATTAAAATACCGGTAATGGATTGATTAAGTAAATCCGATCTTCTAAGCTGAAGTTTTCCAATGATTTTTAATGCGACCAGCATGATGCCTCCTGCCATGATTTGCCGAATAGCAGAAAATAGAAAGGGAGGAAAAGTGGCTACGCCTATTCGGATTGCAAAGTAGGTAGAGCCCCATACTAAGCATACGATAATAAGAGATAAATATGCTAATAGATTTTTATTCATAGCAAGTAGGTAATTTTTATAACAAAATAAAGCAGAAAAAATGAATGGTTACAGATACAATTTTATTAATTTTAACGGATACAGATTTTATAATGAAGACTACACTATATCAAAAAATTGCCGAAACATTATCAGATCAGATTCAAAGCGGCACTATAAAGACCGGGGAAAAAATGCCTTCTCTTAGAGATCTAAAGAGAGAATATGGGGTTAGTATGAACACGGTTATTCAGGCCTACCTGGAACTGGAATCACAAGGGTTAATTATCTCCAGACCTAAATCAGGGTATTTTGTTAATTACAAACCCAATCAATTATCTGTACCCTCAACCAGTAATCCAGAAGGAATTGAGGAGCCGGAATGTGTGGAAAGCCTAATCGCTAAAGTATATACCTCATTAAATGATACCAGGATTACCCGATTCTCTTTGGGAGTACCGGAGAATGAATTGTTGCCTATAGCAAAATTGAACAAGGAACTGGTGAATGCCATGCGAAACCTTAAAGGAGGTGGAACTGAGTATGAAAATATACAGGGAAACCAGAAACTACGCAGGGATATTGCCCGGTTCACCTATACTTGGAATGGTAATTTACAGGAAGAAGACATTATTACTACCGCAGGAGCAATGAATGCCCTTTCATTTGCATTGATGGCACTTACCAAAAAGGGAGATACCATTGCAGTAGAAAGCCCTGTTTATTTCGGAATATTACAATTAGCAAAAAGCCTGGGACTGCACGTTATTGAACTTCCTACAAATCCTATTACCGGGGTGGAACTGGAAGCTTTGAAAAAAGTAATTCCTAAAATTAAAACCTGTATTCTGATTTCTAATTTTAACAATCCATTGGGGAGTTGTATGCCTGAAACACATAAAAAGGAAGTGGTTTCTATGCTAGCCAAGTATGGAATTCCTTTGATAGAAGATGATCTGTATGGAGATGTATATTTTGGAAGCAACCGCCCTAAGCCCTGTAAGGCGTTTGACAAAGAAGGATTGGTTTTATGGATAGGATCGGTTTCTAAAACTCTTGCTCCAGGCTATCGGGTAGGTTGGATAGCCCCCGGAAAATTCAAAGAAAAAATCATTCATCAGAAATTAATCCATACCGTTTCTTCCACAACCATAACACAAGAAGCAATTGCCAACTTTTTGGAGAAAGGACGTTATGAAAATTATTTGAGAAAGTTGCGAAAGACATTATACTCCAATAGTTTGCACTATGCCAGGGCAATAGCAGAATATTTTCCGGAGAAAACCAAAATCAGCAACCCTCAGGGAGGATTCATGTTGTGGGTAGAATTGGAAGAAAAAATTAATACTGTAGAACTATACGAAAAGGCTATCCGCCAAAATATAAGCATTGCCCCGGGCAGGATGTCTACCTTACAAAATCAATTTAACAATTGTATGCGTCTAAGCTATGGACAACTTTGGTCAGAACATATAGAAGACAAACTAAAACAATTAGGAAGAATAGTTAAAAGAATGTCTTAGTTTTTAAATAATCTGTTCTACGATTTACCAGGTATAGATAGCTCTTTGTAAGGACATCTTTTTATATAAAGTTTGAACTCAAACAGCTATCTTAGTTAGAATATTCTTGAAGCGTTTTGCTTTGAGTCCGGCACTGAAACTTAGGAAATTTCGATAACAGCAGGACAACAAGTGAAGAACGCTCATGCTACTGCGTGAGCGCACTTATTGTTGTTGGGTTTTCTAAGACCTCAGTGCTGTAAGTTGCTGCCTGCGCTATTTTAAATCAGCCGGTATTAATCCATAAAAATATTGATATGAAAGCAGCCGCCCAGCATTTTCCCGGATTTCATTATTCAGCTTCAGACCTCCTCAAATACATTACCGTAGCAAAAGATTTTACTTTAATGCTATCCTCAGGAGAATTTATTAAATTTACTCCTATTAATGATTCATTATTTGAAGATTGGCTCATAGCAAACAAGGTTCAAAATATCAGAAAAGAAGAAGGTTGGATAACCGAATAACCAGCCTGAATACATTACTTCCCTTTTCCTAACTCATTCAACTTTTCTTTGAGTTCAATAAGTCCGGCCTTTTCGAGATATTGACCGGCAATACTTTTCAATTCTTCCAGATTTTCTTCGGGCACATTAGATAGAAGTCCATCATTTTTCTCATCATCTTTCACGACCAATCCACGCTCAATTACATGGTTTAGTAATAACACATTTTTACGTGAGATCCTCAAATCAATCTTCACTGTGTCATTCATGCCAGGGATACTTAAGATCGTATCATAAACTTTGGCTACATCATTTGTTGTCAACATAATCAAACGTTTTAAATCATTCAACATTAATAACAAAAGTATTAAGAGTGAAAGAAATCATCCTCATCAAAATATGAAGGAGATAATTATTAGAACTATGGAAAACAAATCAAACACTATTATTATTACAGGAGGTCCCGGAATGGGAAAGACATCCGTTATAAAACAGCTTTCAGTTATGGGATCTCATTCGGTTGAAGAAACCGGTAGAAGTATTATCCAAAAAGAAATTAAAACAGATGGAAATCGTTTACCGTGGCTTGACAAAAAAGGATTTGCAATGGCTATGTTTCAGCAATCCCTCAACGATTTTCAAAATGTGTCGGAGAAGTGTGGATTGACATTTTTTGACCGTGGTATTCCAGATGTCATTGGATACCTAAAACTTTGCAATATTTCCATTCCTGAAACAATGTGGCAGGCAGCAAAAGAAAACCAATATCATCCTATGGTTTTTATAACTCCACCTTGGAAAGCTATTTATGTAAATGATGCCGAGAGAAAACAGACTTTAGAAGAAGCAGTTGCCACGTATCATATAATGAAGGAAACCTATTATTTCTTGGGATATGAATTGGTTGAATTGCCTAAAACTACAGTTTTAAAAAGAGCAAAAATCATTCTTAATTATCTTTTAACCTATTGACTACCATCCCATTCAAAATATAATGAGGATAGGTAGAAGCCATAGCACTTGTTTAACTTTATGTCCGTGAACTGAATAGTGAAG
>NZ_CAXBAN010000142.1:0-6301 GCF_963973675.1 uncultured Planktosalinus sp.
CCTTTAGGTATGCAAATCATTCCACCTTCAAATGTTGAAATATTTTTTGTTTTAAGTGGCTTCCTGATTGGAAGAATTCTGTTCAGGATTTTTACCAAAGATGAATTTAAAAGCAGAGACCTCAATTATTTTCTTATTCGTCGTTGGTTTCGCACATTACCAAATTATTATCTGGCTTTACTTATAAATATTGCTATTGTTGCTTATTTTGGTAGGGAATACCCGGAAACACTCTGGAAGTACTTTTTTTTTCTTCAAAATGCCAATGAAGGGATGGACTTGTTTTTTACGGAGTCCTGGAGTTTACCAATAGAAGAATTTGCCTATATCATTTGCCCTTTTTTATTTTACCTGGCAATGTTATTTAAATGGAAAATACCTAAAGAAAAAGTGTTTTTATTAATTACACTAGTTATTATAAGCTTCTTTAACATTACAAAGCTCATTTACAATCATTACACACCAGTGAGTGATATGACCTATTGGAATATCAATTTAAAAGCAGTTGTGATTTATCGTATTGACGCAATATATTACGGTGTTTTTGCAGCGTATATTTCTATGATTAAATCCCATCATTGGAAATCAAAAAAAGAACTTGCATTAATTATCGGGTTTATTGGATTTTTATTGTTTCATTTTTTAATTGGATTAAATAATCTGAGTATTCAAGAATATCCTTTTATGTGGAATGTAATTTATTTACCCTTTTGTTCTATTTGCATTGCTTTTTCACTACCTTTTTTATCTCAATGGAAATCGGCACCAATCAACATTTTGAAGCCCATTACGGTAATAAGCTTGATTTCATATAGCATGTATCTGTTGCACTACTCAATAATACTTCAACTTATGAGATACTTTGTGCCAATAGAAAACCTTGAAATTGGTGAAAAGCAACTTTTTGTTATTATCTATTTGCTATTGACAATCATACTTTCATTGTTACTCTACAGAATTTATGAAAAACCAATGATGGATTTAAGAGATAGACCCTTCTTTATGAAAAGATACACTAAGATTTAAATTAACAACTTGGTAATATTATTCACTTTTAATTAGCTATTATACAATTATATTTATATAAAATTAATTTAAGTTGAAAATAATTCATTAAAACTTCATATTTTTTAATGATTTTTAAAATTGATACCTTTTTTGTAAATTTGCGAGCATTGTTTTGTGAACCAAAATTTTCAAAACTATACAGAAATTATCTAAACATTTAACTTTACAACTATGGCCTTTGATATCGACATGATTAAAAAAGTGTATTCCACTATGGATAAGCGTGTTACTAAAGCACGTGAAATAGTGGGAAAACCACTTACACTCACAGAAAAAATATTGTATTCTCATCTTTGGGACGGGACACCATCAAAAGCGTTTACCCGTGGAAAGGATTATGTAGATTTTGCACCAGACAGAATAGCCTGTCAGGATGCAACAGCTCAAATGGCCTTGTTACAATTTATGCAAGCCGGAAAGGACAACGTCGCTGTGCCAACAACAGTGCATTGTGACCACCTTATCCAAGCAAAATCGGGTGCTGCTGATGATTTAAAACGCGCCAATGATACAAGTAAGGAAGTTTTTGACTTTTTGGAATCCGTTTCTAATAAATATGGAATTGGATTTTGGAAGCCGGGAGCAGGAATCATTCACCAGGTAGTTTTAGAAAATTATGCATTTCCGGGAGGTATGATGATAGGTACAGATTCACATACTGTCAATGCAGGTGGATTGGGTATGGTAGCTGTTGGAGTCGGTGGGGCTGATGCCGTAGACGTCATGGCCGGAATGCCGTGGGAATTGAAATTTCCAAAACTTATTGGAGTAAAGCTAACAGGCGAACTTAATGGTTGGACAGCTTCTAAAGATGTTATTCTTAAAGTGGCAGGAATCCTAACAGTAAAAGGAGGAACTGGAGCTATTCTTGAATATTTTGGAGAAGGGGCTAAAAACCTTTCCTGTACCGGTAAAGGAACTATTTGTAACATGGGTGCAGAAATTGGGGCAACTACATCTACATTTGGCTTTGATGAGTCCATGGAACGCTTTCTAAGAGCTACAGACCGAAATGATATTGCAGATGAAGCCAATAAAATTAAAAGTCATTTAACTGGAGATCCTGAAGTTTATGCAAATCCTGAGCAATATTTTGACCAGGTAATTGAAATTAACCTTTCAGAACTAAGGCCACATCTCAATGGCCCTTTTACTCCCGATCTTGCGACTCCTGTTGGTCAATTAGGCCAAAAAGCAAAAGAGAACGGCTGGCCTATAAAAGTAGATTGGGGTTTGATAGGTTCATGTACTAATAGTTCTTACGAAGATTTAACCCGTGCCTCATCAATTGCAAAACAAGCAGTAGATAAAAAATTAAAACCCAAATCTGACTTTGGTATCAACCCGGGTTCAGAACAAATTAGGTATACAGCAGAGCGTGATGGTATTTTAAAGATATTTGAAGACCTTGATGCTACAATTTTCACCAATGCTTGTGGACCTTGTATTGGACAATGGGATAGAAGTGATGTAAAGGGGGATGAAAAAAATACTATTGTGCATTCTTTCAACCGAAACTTCTCAAAACGTGCTGACGGAAACCCAAACACTCATGCTTTTGTAGGCTCACCAGAAATGGTTGCAGCAATCGCGATTTCAGGTCGATTGGATTTTGACCCTATGAATGATACCCTAATAAATGAAGAAGGCGAAGAAGTGAAATTGGAAATACCCAAAGGATTGGAATTACCACCTCTTGGTTTTGAAGTAAAAGAAAGTGGTTATCTTGCTCCAACTGAAAATGGAAAAAATGTAGAAGTAAAGGTAAGCCCTACATCTGAGCGTTTACAACTGTTAGACCCTTTTGAGCCTTGGGATAGAGATAACCTTACAAATGTCAAGCTCTTAATTAAAGCATTCGGCAAATGTACCACAGACCACATTTCTATGGCAGGACCTTGGTTACGTTACAGAGGTCACCTTGACAACATTGCTAACAACACCCTTATAGGTGCAGTGAACGCTTTCAACAAAAAAACAAATTTTGTAAAAAGTCAGTTAAGTGGAGAGTATGGTGGAGTACCCGATGTACAACGTGAATACAAAAAGGCCGGAATCCCAACTGTCGTAGTAGGTGATCATAATTATGGAGAGGGTTCATCAAGAGAACATGCAGCTATGCAGCCTCGTCATCTGGGAGTCAAAGTGGTTTTGGTAAAGTCTTTTGCTCGAATCCATGAAACCAACTTGAAAAAACAAGGAATGTTAGGGTTAACTTTTGCAAATGAATCTGATTATAACTTGATTCAGGAAGATGATACCTTCAACTTCGTGGATTTAAAAGATTTTGCACCTGAAAAACCATTAACTATTGAATTGGTTCACAAGGATGGAAGCACTGATACCATCAAAGCAAACCATACCTATAACAACGCTCAGATTGAGTGGTATAAGGAAGGTTCTGCTCTTAATTTGATTAAAAAAGAAAATGCTAAGTAGATAGTTTTTTTAAATACCATAAACACACACCTCATTAAGTTAATCTTTATGAGGTGTTTTTATATCAAACCTGGTCTCGGATTAAAAAAGTAAAACAACAAAGCCTTTAAACTTGTTTTCTGATGTTTTATCCACTTTAATAGAGAAAAAAATTAGAAAGTTGTACATTAAACGTGTATAATATAATTTAGTGAAGTTTTTAAAAAATAGATACCTTTAACAAATTTTAATTGATCCTTATGACTTTAGTTGTTATTTCACTTGTCATTCTCGTAATTGTATACTGTGTCTATATTTACAATACCCTCATTAAGTTACGCACTATGGTTAATGAAGCCTGGAGTGGTATTGATGTACAATTGCAAAAGCGCCACGATTTAATTCCTAATATAGTTAAAGTTGTGCAAGGCTATGCCTCCCATGAAAAAAACCTATTTGAAAGCATCACTCAGCTGCGATCACGCGGAATAAAAGCTACCGGCGTAAAAGATCAAGAAGCTGCAGAGATAGGTTTATCAAAAGCCTTGGGAGAGCTTTTTGTAGTAGTTGAAAACTACCCGGAACTGAAAGCCAATCAGAATTTCTTAGAGCTGCAGCAAGAACTTGCTGCAGTTGAAAACGATTTACAGCGCGCCCGTCGCTATTATAATGGAAGTGTAAGGAACTACAACATTTTGATTGAACAATTCCCTTCTATGTTTATTGCCAAAGCAGCAAATCATTCTCAAAAGGAGTTTTTTGATATAAAAAATGAAACCGAAAAAGCAGTTCCAAACCTAAACTTTTAATTTTTTTTAAATGCGAATCGTACTTATTTTTTGTCTGTTTTTGTGTACTCTGAATACTTTTTCACAAGAGCGCATACTTTCTTACAACACCCAAATTAAGGTAGAGGCATCAGGTGATTTATTGGTGCGTGAAGATATTACAGTAAATGCTGAAGGTAAAGATATTAAAAGAGGGATTTTCAGAACATTTCCAACGAAATACAAAGACAAGCTAGGTTCAAATTTCAATGTTGGTTTTGAGGTAAAGGAAGTCTTGAAGAATGGTCAACCGGAAGCATTTTTTACCGAAAACAAAAACAATGGAGTAGTAGTTTATATTGGCGATAAAAATACGTTTCTTAATCCCGGGGAATATACTTACACACTTATTTATGAAACTACTAGGCAAATTGGATATTTTGAAGATTATGACGAGCTTTACTTTAATGCTATAGGTGGTGATTGGGCATTCTCAATTGAAAAAGCAACTGTTTTAGTAGAGCTGCCCGAAGGCGCTGAAATTCTTCAGGTTGATGCTTTTTCCGGTCCTGTAGGAACTTCCGATTGTGATTGTGAAATTGTTTCAGGAGAGAACCGGTTAAAAATAGAAACAACCAAAGAGTTACAACCCCGTGAACAACTAACCTTTGCCGTGGCCTGGCCTAAAGGATTGGTTTATGAACCCACAACAATGGAGAAATTGCTATTTTTTATAAAAAGTAATCTCTATGTGTTGGTGGCCTTTTTAGGTTTGCTTGCAGTTTTTTTTGTGTATTACAGGTCGTGGCGTAAAGTGGGTGTCGACCCGCCAAAAGGCACAATTTTTCCTCAGTTTGATCCTCCTAAAGGTTTTAGTCCGGCACAGATTGCCATCTTGCAATCGTTGCGAATGACCCAACGAGCAGTTACAGCAGCTATCGTCAATATGGCTGTAAAAGGACATTTGAAAATTGTTTATTCCAAGAAAAAATACACCTTAAAAAGACAGGCTGAAGACTATTCAATACTGACTGATGAAGAAGCAGCCCTTTCAAAAGCAATATTTGCAAACCATAAAATTATTGACCTGGACAACAAATACCACAAAGAATTTACAAAGGCAAGAAAAAGCTTGTTTGATGCAGTAAAAAAACAATTAAAACCCACTTATTTTAGTTTTAATTATAATCATTTAGGGAAGGGAATTCTTGCCTCTGTGATTTTGGTTGTGCTTACATTTGTTTTGGCCCCATCACCGTTGATTCCGTTTATTTTATTATTCCTTTTGGTTGCGATGGTACTATTATTTACTTATTTGATTAAAGCACCCACCAAAAAAGGCAGGGTTGTGATGGATGACATTGAAGGATTTAAAATGTATGTGGACGTTGCAGAAAAAAAACAATTAGATTTAAATCACGAACCTGAAATGACCCCAGAACGTTTTGAAACGTTATTACCATTTGCCATTGCCCTGGGAGTGGAAAATAAATGGGGTGAAAAATTTGAAAAAGCGCTTAAAGATTCCTTACAGGAAGCTACTTCATACAATCCTTCCTGGTATAGTGGTGCAGCCATGGGTGCCATGGCATTTTCACCTGCCAAGTTCAGTAGTGATATGGGTCGAAGTTTTACTTCTGCAATTTCTTCTGCATCCACCCCTCCTGGCAGTTCGTCAGGGAGTGGTGGTGGCGGGTTTTCCGGTGGTGGCGGCGGCGGTGGCGGCGGTGGCGGCTGGTAATTTTACTTAAAATATTTATGCCCTCTTTCTAAAATATATTTCTATTATTAAAAAGCTTGTGAACTTCTGTTTTAAATCCCTATTTTTGCCCAAAATTTAAAAAAAGAACAATGGCAACAAATAGAACATTTACTATGCTTAAGCCTGATAGTGTTGAAAAAGGACACATTGGTGCGATATTACAAATGATTAACAAGGCAGGTTTTAGAATTGTGTCGATGAAAATGACTCAAATGACCACTGCAGATGCTGAGGCGTTTTATGCAGTTCACAAAGAACGTCCGTTTTTTGGTGAATTGGTTGAATA
>NZ_CAXBAN010000143.1:0-6258 GCF_963973675.1 uncultured Planktosalinus sp.
TATTTATTGATGACAGAAGCTTGGGTGTGCAGATTGTGAATGTGCATAATAAATGTATTTATTCAAAATAGTCAGCAAAGCGTTTTAGTTCGTGCAGCAGCCACTCCACAGAACCCCTGTTGTCACTAAGTGCTTCGATGCGGTTACGCAGGCCCAGTTGGTAATTGTGCAACTGAGCCCGGGCATCACCGGTTATTTGGGTGTTTCGGTTCAACAAATCAATTTCTTTTGAGAGGGCTTCATGAAGTGGAGCAACAGCATAGGTTCTTTGTGATAGTGCTTCTTCACACAAACCAATCATTGATTGAATATGGTTGGTAGTGGCTTCATCGGTAGGCCATTTTTCGCCGTCATTGAGTTTTAATTTAATCATGGTTGCAGAAGAATAGGCATCCGGAATCGCTACCGAAGGAGGTGGGGGCGTAAGAAGCAGGTAAAAACAGAACAAACTGAGCAGTATTTTCATAAAATGGAATTTTTATTGGCTTGAAATACAGTGTTTAGAAAGATCAAAATAATAGCAAGTGGGAACAGGCAGCTTGCAATGCTTAAAATTAAGTAATAATTTTCAAACAAGGGAAGGTCCAGCCACAAACTAAACCCTTTGTAAAAAATAATGAGCTCAGTAATCACAAAAACAGTGAGGTAGAGCAGCATCGCTTTTCGCGAAAGCAACAACAAACCGGTTTGTTTTAAAAAGGCAAAGAGGGCGATGCTCACCACGCCTAGAAAAACTAGGTGCAGATAGCCTATCACAAACTCGGGCGTGTAATAAGCCAGCATTGCAAAATAAGGGATGACTGACAGCAGCTGCATATCTGATTTGATGGCGAGCAGTACTCCGGCCCAAACCAGCAAAGCACCCACACCCGGGCGCAGATTTTTGGAAAAGGAATGCCAACGTGGGTATAGCCAGACAAACAAGCCAACCAGGACAATGGTTTGCAGTAAGGCTCCCACTGCACCCAACACATACAGGCTCCAGTGGGGTTCCGTAAAAAGGGTGGAGAGGAAAAAAGTGAGCACTACACTACTGTTCAATAGATACAACAAGGGACGTTGTACAGCAGGCTTTAAATGTATATCAGCCCGTTCCAAAAAGTATATCAGCACCGCCAGCAAAGCGACTACAAACCAGCCGTTGTACTGAAAATGCAGGTAGAAGTAGATAGCCAGTTTATACCAGACGGAAGTACTTCCCAGGGTGTTCATTATGGCACCCAGTGCCCAGGGACCAATGCTTGAAAATCCCATATAAAGTACTGACCACCTTGCCAGTTTGAAGGACAAACGGCTTCGCTCTGCGGCAGGTACTTTCTTTAAAAAAAGCCAGGCAAAAAGATAGGAAGCCACTAAAAAAAGTGTTGAAAACAGTATGGAAAACAAGGCATAGCCTTGAAAAGGAAAGCTCAGCAGCATTCCTGCCAGGGTACATTGCGTAAACCAAAAAATACGGCGATAGGCAACAGCGACCTCAGCTGATTCCAGAAACAGTTTGTACAGCAAGGTGGTTAAGGCGATGTAGACCCAGCCCAACAGGACAATGTGAGAGTGGGTGTGCACCAGAAAACGATAGGTGGCCGGAAGGTCAGTTACAGCAAACAAACGGAGTGTAGCGCCCAGCAAGGCAGCCAGTAAAAAGTAAAAAAGGGCTGTGCTTATATGTGATGTAAGCTTGAGTTTCATTTATTTCCAAAATTCGTCCTCCCAAAGTTCACATTCCTCATCGTTTGTGTGAACGGATTCCAGGAGTTTGATTTCCTCAGGGGTTGCCACTTCCTGAATGGCCAGAAACAAGACCCGTTCTTCAAAGCGAATATGATCATTGAGCAGGCTTTCAATTTTTGAAAGGGTTTCAGAAACGGCATTTTCTTTTTCAAACAAAGCCTTGAGTTGCCGGTGTTCGTCAAGGGCTTGTTGCACCATGTGGTTGTCATTTCCCAGTATGGGGAACAGAAAGCGTTCCTCGGTATCAAAGTGGGGAATCAGTTGGGTTTTCCAAAACCAGTCGGTATAGTGCTTGATACGTTCCGGGGCAATGCCCAGTGAAAACCCTTTTTTGATTTTCCAGCTTAACAGCAGTCCGTGATGGTGATCACGGCTCCAGGGTTGCAATGCGGGATGCCTTTTGATGGGTTGATGCATATGTAAAATATTTCACTTTAAAGATACAGTTTTTGTTAATAACCCTGTCAGTACTTTTACTCCAATTGCTAAAAATGAAAACATCATAGAAATTCCTGAAATTATAAAAACCAGAATCCATCCGACAGTGCGCTCCATCATTTCTGCAAAGGGTGCCTGAGGTTCTTCAAAAAACCAAAAACTTTTTATGATTCCCATGGTCATCAAGGCAATCAGAAAAATGAACAACGAAACTTGTATCCCCCAAAAACCAAATTTTAACCAAGGGGAGTGATGGTTTTCTTTTTCGGGCAACAAAAAGTAGAAAACAGCAGCCAGCAATATCATGGTATTGATTCCAATGGTTGTTCCCATAGCGTGGGCGGTAATAAAATGGGTGCCGTGCATATAGAGATTGATGACCGGAATGGACATAAAAAGTGCCAGTGTCAGATTGAAAAACAACCAAAAATTGGAGGCCAGTAAAAAACGGTAGGGAAAATAATGAACCCAGGCTTCAGCTTCTGTGACTTGTTTTTTCCAGTTGTAAATGATTTTGATGAAGAAAACCCACTCTGTCATACTCACGATATAGCCCACATAATGTATAGTGGGGTTCGTGGGTACCAAATACAAATGATGCCCCCAGTTGAAGAGCATATTGAAAAAGCTGAGAAAAAACAAAGCAAAGGCCCAGTTGTTAAATCCGGTGTTGGCCTGTTTGCTGATGCGTTCCATCACATAAAAAGCAGTACCATAGACCAGCATATTGTAAGCCCCGACTATGCTGCCCGCGGCTTTCCATTGGATGACCATATCCTTGACAAATGATTCCCTGAAATAGGGGAGCATCCACAGGTAGTTTTCAATAAAGATGTACAGGAAATAGAGGATGCCGGTTAACCACATCCACACATACACCGGCCATTTTTTCAGGGATTTTAACCGGAGGATAAAGAGGATTAAAAACAAGGTCCAGGCCAAACCGATCAGCAAAGCAAATACCGGCGGATACTCCCAGTATTCCCTGCCGCCAAAATTGCCGGTAAAATAGCTGTAATAAATCCCTGCAAGTGCAATCAGCCACAGCGCCCAATGCAGCAGTTGTAAAAAACGGTGGTTGTTTTGTTTGGTGATTGTTTCCAGCGACCGGTAGATGGCTCCCGTGGCAGCCAGTAAAATCCAGAAGATGGATGCTGTTACATGCATGGGCCGCAAACCCGACAAACCGATACTCTCTTTTAAAAATTCAGGATAGCGGTAAATCAACGAACTCAAAAAACCAAAAACAACGCTCGCCATGAATAAAACCAAGGCAGTGATTAAAAAAAGATTACCGATGTTTTTATTTTGACTTCCCATAAATGTTTTCAAAAATTGATAAGTTTTACTCACACACTCATTGCTCAATCATACCGTTCCACAACTTTTTATAATCCTTCGGGTTGGAGGAGCCACTGGCATTGGTGGCTTTTAAAAATTCAACCAGTTGCTTCGTTTCCACTGCTGTCAACTCAAAGGCGGGCATAGACGCGGCACCATTTTTAAGGAAGGCGTCTATATAGAAAAAGCCTTTTTCAGAAACATTGGTTAAATCGGGTCCCAGAAACCCACCCAGCCCGTAGAGTTGATGACATACATGACAGTTGTATTTTTGCCAGACCAAACGGCCTTGCTTTTGCATTTCCGGATCGTAGTCCGGCGGCTTTTTTTCATAGCTGTTTTCATCGCTGTAGAGGGTCCATGAAAACAACACAAATGCTGCACTCAGGCTAAGAAATGTTATGGGAATCCATTTATTCATACAAAGTGTCGTGGATAATCAATTTGGCCGTTTCTGCCATGTTTTGCAACTCAAACAGGGGTTTGGATGGTCTTTGGTATAGGCTGAGTTTTTTGATTTCTGCAAATAGCGTTTCAATTTCAGCCCCTATTGAAACCAGGGGCAATTCCAGGCTTTTATTCAGATAAAACCGGTACATCAAATGCCGGAGGCTTGTTTTTAAATGGTTGATTTTTAAAAGAGGTGTAGACGCATTTAGGTGGAAGTCCTTTTTTGATTCGGCGAAAACTGAAAATGGATTGGGTTGATTGAGCTCATCGGCGACGCTTAGTGCTGCTTCGTGTGCAAAAACTACGGCTTCCAGCAGCGAATTGGATGCCAGCCGGTTGGCTCCATGCAATCCGGTAGAAGCGCATTCGCCATTGGCGTAAAGCCCCTCAAGGCTTGTTTTTCCTTCCAGGTTGACTTTGATGCCGCCGCACTGATAGTGTGCTGCAGGAGTTACAGGTATGGGTTCGGTAAACACATCGATGCCCTGGTTTTTACACTGCGCTATGATGTTTGGAAAATGAGTTTGAAGTTTTTGCTTGTTGAGGTGCCGGCAATCCAGCCAGACGTTTTCCTGAGCGTTTTCTTCTAATTCTTTAAAAATAGCCTCACTGATGACATCGCGTGTGGCCAGTTCCCCTTTGGGGTGTTGTTTCATTACAAAGCGTGCTCCTTTATGATTGATGAGGTGTGCCCCAAACCCGCGTAAGGCTTCAGTGATTAAAAACACGGGGTTGTTTTCTGTAAGCAATGCGGTAGGGTGGAACTGGTAAAACCCCATATGTTCAATTTTTGCACCGGCTCGTGAAGCCATGGCGAGGCCGTCGCCGGTCGCAATCAGGGGATTGGTTGTTTTGGAAAAAACTTGTCCGCTACCACCGGTAGCCAGATAGGTAATGGTTGCCCTGATCGAAATTGCCTGATCCTGTTTGTCTAAAAAACGGGCTCCGTGGCAGCGTTTGTTGTGCATGAGCAGCTCGGTGGCAAAGATTTCTGTTTCAAACTGAATGTTGTCAAAGCGTTTGAGTTGTTGTAAGAGGGCTTTTTCAAGCGCCAGTCCGGTTTGGTCTTTGTGGTGCAGGATGCGGGCTACACTGTGACCACCTTCCAGGCCAAAATCCCAGTTTCCATCAGCTGTTCTATCAAAGGGGGTTCCCCAGGCAATCAATTCTTGCAAACGTTCGGGTGCTTTTTCTACAACCATCCGTACGGTTTGAACGTTTGAAAAGCCTTTACCGGCTTTGAGTGTATCGGTGATATGTGATTCGAAGCTGCTGTATACATTGTCCATTACGGCAGCGATTCCACCCTGAGCGTATTTGGTATTGCTTTCAAATTGGTCGGCTTTGGTAACCAGGGTAATGGATGCTTCCGGTTTGTGTGTCGCCAGTTTAATAGCAAAAGCCAAACCTGCAATGCCGGATCCTATGATTAAAACATCGGTTTGCATAGTCAGGAAAGTTGGAGCATTTTTTCTATGGGTTTGAGGGCTTCGACTGCCAATGTGCTATCCACTTTTATTTCCGGGTGTTCATCCCGCAGGCAACGATAGACTTTTTCAAGGGTGTTCATTTTCATAAAGGCACATTCACTGCAGGCACAGCTGTTGTCTTCGCGTGAGGGTGCCGGAATTAGTATTTTATCGGGCACCTCTTTACTGAGTTGATGCAGGATGCCTGCTTCGGTAGCTACAATAAAGGTATCTGCTGTACTGTTTTTGATGTAATTGCGCATTTGTGAAGTCGAACCAATGGCATGAGCAATGCGCAACACAGCCTCTTCAGACTCGGGGTGTGCAACAATTTTGGCACCGGGATGTGCAACCACCAGGTCAATGAGTTTTTCAAGGGAGAAGGCTTCGTGCACGATGCAGCTGCCATCCCATAGCACCATATTCCTGCCGGTGGCTTTATTTAAGTAGGCTCCCAGATTTTTATCAGGGGCAAAAATCAAGGCTTGGTCTTCGGGGATGGAACGAATGATTTTCTCAGCATTGGATGAAGTGCACACATAATCACTCATTGCTTTGATTTCGGCAGAAGTGTTGATATAGGTCACTACTTGATGGTTTGGGTGCCCGGCTTTGAAGGCTGCAAAATCATCGGGCAGGCAATTATCGGCCAGCGAGCAACCCGCAAGGAGGTCGGGTAGAAGTACTTTTTTATTTGGATTCAATATTTTGGCCGTTTCAGCCATAAAATAAACCCCAGCAAAGACAATGATTTCTGCGCTGGTTTCTGCTGCTTTTCGAGCCAACTCCAGACTGTCGCCTACAAAATCGGCAACGTCCTGAATGGCGTCAT
>NZ_CAXBAN010000144.1:0-6182 GCF_963973675.1 uncultured Planktosalinus sp.
TTATTTTTCCCCATATAAAAAAAATCAGGGCCAAAAATAAAGTGATAAAAACAATGATTTGTTCCATCGGTCAATTGTTTTCTGATAACCAAGATATTATATTTTAAGCATAAAAAAAACCTCACATAGGAGGTTTTTTAAATTACTTTAAAAAAGTTTACTGTAACTTTTCCTGAAGTTTTTGTTGAAGTTCAGGATCGGTTTGTAATTGTGAAACCACTTGCTGGTATCTTTCAATTGAGATGTTATTACTTACAACAGCATTTTCCATTTCTTTTTGAAATTTAGGTTGTAGTTTTTCAATTTCGATTACTACTTCTTCAAATTTTTTAGTGTCAGCTTCAGATACATTTTCAGGCATTGGGGCATTGGGGTTTTGTGCAGCCTGATACATCACATTAAAGGTAGAAATTTCCATTCCTGAATTTTCAATTATTTTGGTCATTTCATTTTGAGCATTTTCATTTATGCTTTGAATATCTGTATATGCTTTTGCAAAATTTGTTAGTTCGGTATCAGATATTTTTTCTTGACTGAATGCAGATGTTGCAATAAAAAGTAAAGATAAAACAAGGTTTAATGGATTTTTGATGAATTTCATAATTTAAACTTTTGAGATTTTTTATAATTTTCTGCAAAATACAAATCGAAGATTCACTTCAAAACCTGAAAGTTAGTTTAGTATAATTTTAACGGTGAAAGGGTGTTTATAAAAAAATATTTAACAAAAAAACCGATGTGTGTGACATCGGTTTTTAAAAATAGGGTTTCAAAAACTTCTATTGTTTCATTTTCTCCTGCAGTCTTGTTTGCAGTTCAAAATCATTTTCCATCATTTGTGCAATGGCATCAAAACGTTCGAGTGTAATGTTTTGTTTCACGACAGCATCTTCCATTTGTTTTTGAAAAACAGCCTGCATAGCTTCAAAACGTTCCATTACTGATTCAAAATTTTTGGATTCATCTTCAGTAAGAGTTTCAAGAGTTTCAGTGTCTTCCTGCATTTTAGCCTGATATATTTGATTGAAGCGTTCAAGTTCAAAGCCTGAGTTGTCTACAACTTCCATCATAGTAGTTTGAGCTTCTTGGTTGATGCTTTGAATGCTTACAACGGCATTTGCAAAGTTACCAAGCTCGGCATCGGTTACTTTTTCCTGAGCTACTGCTGAAGTGGTTACAAACAAAAGTGCTAAAAAAATGTTTTTACTTAATTTTACAAATCTTTTCATTGTGGAGTGTTTAAATTTAAAGCCTCAAAATTACAACTTTATTACAAAATTGACAATTCCTATCAATTAATTATAATGGTTTTAACCAAACAACCAGCGATAAACATCATTACCATTGGCAAAAAGTACCAAGGCGATAAGAATGAAAAATCCTATCATTTGTGCATATTCCATTACTTTTTCATTGGGTTTTCTACCACTGACCATTTCATACAATAAAAAAACCACGTGACCACCGTCGAGTGCCGGTATAGGTAATATGTTCATAAAGGCCAAAATGATTGAAATAAAGGCAGTTGTCATCCAGAAGCTGTACCAGTCCCATGTATCAGGAAATAGATTTCCGATTGCACCAAAGCCTCCCACTTGAGTGGCTCCTTCCTGTGTGAAAACATATTTAAACTGGGCAACATAATCTCTCAGGATATCATAACCAAAACTACTACCCTGTGTGATACTTTCCCAAAGGGTGTATTTTTTATGAACCACATCAAAGTTCAATAATGGAGCAACACCAATAACATTATTCTCATCGGGTTTGATATCAAAATTTATGATTTCACCATTTCTTTCGACTACTAAAGAGACAGGTTCATCAGTGCTGGATTTTACTTTTTGTGTAAACTCGTGCCAAAAATTTGTTTCCTCCCCATTTACAAAAACAATGCGGTCTTCTTTTTGAAGGCCGGCTTTTTCAGCGGGGCTGTCTGGAGCCACCACATCAATTACAGGGTTTACCAATGGAACAAAAGGTTCTAAAATTCCTGCTTTAAAATTGGTCATACCAATGTCTTCAGGCACTGAAATTGTTTCAGTACTTCCATTTTGATGCAAGACTTCAACAGTTGTTACGTCCCGTAATAAAAGATATTTGTTTATATCAGTTACATTTTCAAAAGGCTCTCCATTTACTTTGAGTATCTGGTCACCATCCTGAAACCCCATTTCTTTAAAACTCTCGTGCACTGCAAAACCATCGGGCATAGTTTCAGGGGTGACAAAATCTCTTCCGTAATTAAATAAAATCAATGTATAAATAAGGAAACCTAAAATTATGTTTACTGTTACACCTCCCAGCATAATGATGAGTCGTTGCCAGGTTGGTTTAGAACGGAATTCCCAGGGTTCCGGTGGTTTTGCCATTTGTTCTTTGTCCATGCTCTCGTCTATCATGCCTGATATTTTCACATAGCCCCCTAGTGGCAACCAGCCTATACCATAAGTAGTTTCACCTATTTTTTTCTTAAACAATGAAAATTTGACATCAAAAAAGAGGTAAAATTTTTCCACACGGGTTTTGAATAATTTCGCGGGGATAAAATGACCCAATTCGTGCAGGACAATGAGTATTGATAAACTTAAAATAAGCTGAATGGCTTTTACAAAAAACGGATCCATAAATTCATTTATGATTGAACGTGCAAAAGTAAGGTTTTATGTCAAGTTTTTAAAACTAAATTTACACGATTGCATTTTAACGAATTACAAACAATATAAGGGAACCAATTTATGTATTTTTGCACTTATTAATTCTTTAAACAAATGCTAAATTTTTTTGCTAAATACAAGTTTTTTGCAATCGTTATGTTGGTGCTTTCAGCCATTATCATAACTGCGATTTATCAAATTTTAAAACCTGCACCAACGCTACCGGTTTATCAACCTACAATGGTGAATTCTGAGTTGGTAGATAGCACCAAGCAATGGGTTAAAAAATATCATACCATAGCAGACTTCTCGCTGGCAAATCAAAATGGTGACACCATCACTCAAAAAAACTACCAAGACAAAATTTACATAGCCGATTTCTTTTTTACCACCTGCCCCACCATTTGTCCCATCATGACAGACAATATGTTAAAACTGCAGGAGAAACTCAAAGACCAGGATGATGTATTGCTGCTTTCGCACACGGTCACACCTGAGATTGACAGTGTTCCGGTTTTAAAGGCATACGCCGAAAAGAAAGGGGTTAACGATGCCAAATGGAACCTTGTTACAGGTGACAAGAAACACATTTATGACCTTGCCCGAAAGTCTTACCTGGTGGCAAAAGATGAGCCCTATGGCGGGAATTATGATATGATCCATACCGAAAATTTTGTGCTTGTGGATGCCCAAAAACGCATTCGCGGTTTTTATGACGGCACAAACTGGGAAGAAATGGAAGAATTGCTGGAAGATTTGAAAATTCTACTACGAGAGGAGTAAAGTGATTTTTAGAGATTTAACCTTAAGTTTATATATGGATTTCCGGTTGTGCTCTTAACAATATTCTTTTTTTTCCTTTGTGACTGAGAGCCTTTGAGGCAAACAATAAAGTCAATATTAAACGTAGTATTTTCAATCTTTGTTTACAATACCTTTTACTATGTAATTGAGCTCAAAGCTTATAAACTATTTCAATAAAAATAAAACTGAATTTTATACTTTGTTATCATTTTAAAATGGATTAATTTTCCAAAACGGAATCTATTATTAAACTATCTTAAAAACAAAATACAGGGATGAAACAAATCTACTTTATTGCTCTTTTCTTTTTTGCAACTATACTCTTACCAAGCAAAATTTTAGCTCAATGCGAAGATATAACGGTGGAGAATATAACAAACCCGGGCCCTTATGAAGTCGCAACTCTTACTGAAGCTGATGGAATTAGAAATGGTCCTGATTATCTTAGCGCAACGATTTATTATCCCACAAATGCAACGCCTCCTTTTGCCAGTATTGCCATAGTTCCCGGATTTACGGCATTGCCTTCAAGTGTTCAAGAATGGGGGCCTTTTTATGCCTCTCATGGAATAGTTGCAATTATTATTGGCACCAATTCAGTTTTTGATCTTCCTGAAGCAAGAGCGATGGCACTGATAGATGCCCTGGAAACCGTTCGTCAGGAAAATTTCCGAAATACATCGCCACTTGAAGACAAGCTTGATATTGATAAATTTGCTGTAAGCGGATGGTCTATGGGAGGTGGAGGATCGCAACGCGCGGCAGTTATTGACAGCACCATAAAAGGTGTTGTTGCGCTGTGTCCCTGGTTACCAAACCCCTCCCTAAACCACGAGAGTCCGGTCCTTATATTTAGTGGCCAAAATGATTCTACTGCCCCACCTGCCGAACACGCAGACCTTCACTATAACGCCACACCAAACTCAACAGATAAACTTCTCTTTGAAGTTGCAAATGGAAATCATTCAGTGGCCAACACACCTAATGGTGGTAACGGTGTGGTTGGAAAAATTGCCCTTTCTTGGCTTAAATTATATGTAGATGAGGATGATTGTTATTGTCCCTTGTTGACAGATTTCCTTTTGGTTGATCCGCCTGCTGCTTCTAAAGTACTTTCCAGCTTTGAGTGTGAGTTGCTTGGACTGCCTGAAAACAGCTTTGCAACTATTGTATATCCAAACCCTACAAAAAACAGTGTGAATGTAAACATTCAAAACCCAACCCAATATACCGTATACAATACTCTGGGGCAAAAATTGTTCTCCGGGATACTTCATCAAAATGAAAAGCAAATAGACTTTTCAAACTTCAATAAAGGGGTTTATTATGTGCGGATGGAAAATGAAACATTAAAAATTATTAGGAATTAATGATTTAAAATCCGAACCTGAATTGGTTTGAAGTTTGTTTAATGTTTTAAATTCACTTCAAGAAAATATTTCCTTTTATTCTGAGGCACAGTACTCTCGGGATAGGGAGAGAGTTTGTACCCGATAAGTTTTTTGGTTTTGGTCTCTACCAGCATATTTTCTTCTTCTGAACCAAAACGTTCCCCGTGAAAAATCAGTTGTTTTACCATTCGGTCTGAACCGCTTTCAATGATGACACGTATTCTTGCTTCGCCTTCCCATACACAGGTCACATCTTTGGGACAGCGGGAATCTTCCATTACACTTTCAAAAGTAATCGCAGCTTCTTCAAAGATTACCGTTTCCCCCAGAGGAATTTTTGCAACAATCACGGGCGCCGTGATTTGAGTAAGCTCCTGAGCAGATGCCTGAATACCCATCAAGAGACATAACATTAAAACAAGGGTTTTCATAATTCTAAATTTCGGTTCCCTCAAAATTACGGAATATAAATGTTAAACTTTCCCATTGCTGGAAGCTTTTCTTTATTTTTGGAACGCAACCTTTTTTTGATTTTAGATAATTACACTTCACTATGAAACAAAAACTCCTCTGTGGTGTTTTGTTCTTTACGGGAATTTTATTCCTTGCTGCACAAAACAACTACCCAACACAACAACAAATTACCCAACGCCTTCAACAACTCAGCAGTGGCAGGGTTGCCACCCTCACATCGCTGGTAAAAACCGAAACCGGTAAGGATATATGGGTACTGAAAATAGGAACCGGTGACTTGGATAATAAACCTGCCATCGCCGTTGTGGGCGGTGCAGAAGGTTTTCACGTGCTGAGTGTGGAACTGGCACTGCAATTTGCGGAACGCCTGGTCAATAACCATAAAGATGCACTGGAAACGACTACATTCTATATCTTTCCCAATATGTCACCCGATGCCTACGCACAATACCACGGCAACCTGAAATATGAACGCCGCGGCAATGCTGCCAAAGTGGACCACGACCGTGACGGGAGTGTGAGTGAAGACTCCTATGAAGATTTAAACAATGACGGGCTCATCACACAAATCAGGGTGGAGAGTCCTATGGGAGATTACAAGCCGCATCCCGAAGACGCTCAGGTACTTGTGAAAGCTGACCGAAGCAAGGGTGAAACCGGAAATTATCTGCTGTATTCTGAAGGTATAGATAATGATAAAGATAAAAAATTCAATGAAGACCCTGAAGAAGGCATTGCTTTTAACAAAAACCTTACTTATAAATTTCCCGTCTTTGAACCTTTGGCAGGCGACTACCCCGTTTCACAAAGGGAAACCCGTGCCATGCTGGATTACCTTTTTGACCAGTGGAATATT
>NZ_CAXBAN010000145.1:0-6140 GCF_963973675.1 uncultured Planktosalinus sp.
AAATCCTTTCGTTTTATTGCTGAAAAGGACCAGGCAGGACCTCCGGCCGGATATGCCATCAATATTGAATTAAAGGGAGAAGATTATTATGAGCTTATTGAGGAAGCCAGAAATATACAGGCATACATTGATAGTCAAAACATTTCCGGAATTGAAGATTTGAATCTCGATGTCAACCAAAACAAACCTGAAATGGAAGTTGTGGTAGACCGTATGAAGGCAGGCGAATTAGGTGTTTCTACCGCTCAGGTGGGACAAGCATTACGCTCTGCTATATATGGTTTTGATGCATCTACATTTAAGGAGGGTGATGATGATCATGATATTGTGGTGCGGTTTGATAGCAATAGTCGCTATGACGAAAACGCATTATTCAATCAAAACATTACCTTCAGAGATAATAAAGGGGTTTTAAAACAAATTCCACTTTCAACCTTGGTGACAACCAAAAGCCAAGCCACTTTCAGTTCAATAAAACGAAAGGATTTAAAACGAGTCATAACTATTTACTCAAATGTACTTGAAGGTTTTAATCCAACAGAAACTGTTCAAAAAATTGAAGCTGCAATGGTCAACTATCCGTTGCCAAAAGAAATGACCTATGCATTCACTGGTGAACAAGAAGAAATGGCTAAAAATATGGAGTTTTTGTCAGGTGCTTTGGTGATTGCCTTGTTTTTGATTTTATTAATTATTGTAGGGCAGTTCAACTCTATTTCAAAACCCATAATGATTTTTGCAGCCATAGTCTTGAGTTTTATAGGAGTGCTATTTGGTCTGGTGGTTTTTCAAATGGACTTTGTGGTATTAATGACTATGATGGGAATCATTTCGTTGGCTGGTATTGTGGTGAACAATGCCATAGTATTGATAGACTATACCCAACTGCTCATTGATCGAAAGAAAGATGAGCTCGATATACCCTATGAAAAACTATTGAACAGAGAACAATATCGGGAAGTAATCATTGCAGCCGGCACAAACCGTCTGCGCCCTGTTTTACTTACTGCTATTACAACGATCCTGGGATTGTTGCCTCTGGCTGTTGGTTTAAACTTAAACTTTTTCACCCTTTTTACAGAATTTGACCCACAAATATACATCGGTGGCGATAATAATATGTTCTGGAAACCAATGTCCTGGACCATCATTTTTGGTTTAACATTTGCCACTTTTCTGACATTGGTGATTGTACCAACAATGTTTTATTTGTTGAACCGGGCAAAAATCAGGTTTTATAATGATAAAAACAGAAAGCAGGTTGAACAAATCGCTTAAGAAAACGTCCCTAAGTTTACTTGGGGATTTTTTTTCTATTAAATTTGCAAACTCATTTCTAAGAAATTAAAACTATGTACAGAACTCATACCTGTGGAGAATTAAGAGCGATTCAAATAAACCAAACCGTAACCTTGTCTGGCTGGGTGCAAAAAACCCGTGATAAAGGCTTTATGATTTGGGTAGATTTACGTGATCGCTATGGCATTACCCAGCTCATTTTTGATGAAGATCGTACGCCTGCTGAAATGATGGAAAAAGCCAAAACTCTTGGAAGGGAGTTTGTGATTCAGGTAACAGGAAAAGTGATTGAACGCGAGTCAAAAAATACGGCGATTCCAACAGGAGAGATTGAAATTTTGGTCGAAACACTCACTGTTTTAAATCAGTCACTCACACCTCCTTTCACAATAGAAGATAAAACTGATGGCGGAGAAGATTTAAGAATGAAATACCGCTATTTAGACATTCGCCGAAATCAAGTGCGTTCCAATTTGATTTTTCGCCATAAGGTGAGTATGGAAGTGAGGAAATATCTTTCAGATCAAGGTTTTGTTGATGTTGAAACCCCCTATTTAATAAAGTCAACTCCAGAAGGAGCCCGAGATTTTGTAGTGCCTTCACGAATGAATGAAGGTCAGTTTTATGCACTACCACAATCACCGCAAACGTTTAAACAATTGCTGATGGTGGGAGGAATGGATAAGTACTTTCAAATTGTAAAATGTTTTAGAGATGAAGACTTGAGAGCAGACCGCCAACCTGAATTTACCCAGATTGACTGTGAAATGGCTTTTGTTGAACAAGAAGACATTCTCAACACTTTTGAAGGATTAACACGTCATTTATTGAAAGAAATCAAAGGAGTTGAAATTGAGAAATTCCCAAGAATGACTTATGATGAAGCCATGCGAAGATATGGTAATGACAAGCCGGATATTCGGTTTGGGATGGAATTTGGTGAGCTTAATGAAGTATCCCAGCACAAAGACTTTAAAGTTTTTAATGAAGCTCAATTAGTGATTGGTATAGCGGTTCCGGGTGGAGCAAACTACTCCAGAAAAGAAATTGATGCTCTTATAGACTGGGTCAAACGCCCACAAATAGGAGCTTTGGGAATGGTGTATGTAAAATGTAATGAAGATGGAACCTATAAATCTTCAGTAGATAAATTTTATACTGAAGAAGACCTGGCTAAATGGGCAGAAAAAACCGGAGCAAAATCTGGTGATTTGATTTGCATTCTTTCAGGAGAAACGACTAAGGTAAGAGCTCAACTAAGTGCTTTACGAATGGAGTTAGCCAGCCGATTGGGCTTTAGAAAGTCGAATGAATTTACACCACTGTGGGTGATTGATTTTCCTTTACTTGAGTGGGATGAAGAGACTGAACGCTACCATGCTATGCACCATCCGTTTACTTCACCAAAACCCGGACAAATGGAATTGCTGAAAACCAATCCGGCTGGTGTAAAAGCCAATGCCTATGATTTGGTGTTGAATGGAAATGAAATCGGCGGCGGATCAATTAGAATTCATGACCGTGAAGTTCAGGAAAAAATGTTTGACTACCTTGGTTTCACACCCGAAGAAGCTAAGGCACAATTTGGGTTTTTAATGGAAGCCTTTCAATATGGTGCACCTCCTCACGGGGGAATTGCTTTCGGATTAGACAGACTTGTGGCTATATTAGGGGGGCAGGAAACAATTAGGGATTTCATTGCATTCCCAAAAAACAACTCTGGGCGAGATATTATGATTGATGCCCCTGCTCCCATAGATAAAGATCAGCTTGAAGAACTTCATTTAAAATTAAATGTGTAATTTATTAGCTAAATTATTTCAGGCATGAAGCTGTTGATAAGGTTATTTTTTCTTGTTGCTGTTGGTCTTGTGGTTTCAGGGTTTTATTATAAAACGGAAGATTTAGAACTGGGGCATCTACTTATTGGCCTTGGTGTTGCAGGAGGTTTTTTTGTTGTAATGCCTATGTTTTTATACTACCGCTGGAAAGGAAAGGATGTTAAGGACTATATGCTAACAAAAGATAGCTTAAAAAAAATGAGGGAGTATGAGACTCATAAAGATACCGTTTCTCAAGATCACTCCACAAATGAGACCTAGCCCTAGCTGTTTCTCATTTTTCCTAAAATGGTTTCAATCTTACTTTTAATTTTATCTAAACTTCCGCTAATTGATTTTTCGATGGTATCTGAATGATTGGTAACTACAATAGGTTGGCGGTTGTTCATTCTTACTTCAACCAGACATCTTTTATCATTTTTACCAAATTTTTCACTGTTTTCATCACTTAGGTGAACCTCAACTCTTGTAATACCATCAAAACGGTTTAAAGAATCATTAATAAGTGAAGAAAAGTAGTCTTCTTTTCTTTTGTTGATAACTATGTTTTTGTCTGAATTAATTTGAATTTGCATTGATACGGGTTTTAATTTTGAATACACTAAGTTAAGATTCTATTTTTAGATAGCTGATGGGTTTTTAAAAATATTAAGATTAATTTTTTAAGGAGTGTTTTTTAAAATAATATGCACTGACTATGGTTTGTTTTACGATTGAAATTTCACTAATATTAAGGATGAAAAACAAGAAAATTAAAATATATTTTGGTTTTATTTAACATTTCCATCAATATTCTGTTATCTTTACACTTTATTAATTTATTTATTTATTACAATGGAAGGAACAGTAAAATTTTTTAACGAGTCAAAAGGTTATGGTTTTATAACTAATGACGACACAGGAAAAGACATCTTTGTACACGCTTCAGGGCTTAACGGTGAAGCATTGAACGAAGGTGACAAAGTAGAGTACGTAGAAGAAGAAGGAAGAAAAGGCGTGGTTGCAGCTCAGGTAAGAGTTATTCACGACTAAAGAGATATACGTTATTGTTTAAAACCCACTTTTTTGAGTGGGTTTTTTTATTTTAAATAAAGCTGTGTGATAAAATGTTTTCCGGTATTATTTATTAAAATACTCAAGCCTGTTTTATTACTGTTCGACTCAATGGCACTTTTATGGGAGGGACTTTGAAGCCAAGCATTTAAAAGAGTTTCAGGGTTTGAATAACCCATAGCCACATTTTCCCTCAAGGCAATATACCCTAAATTGAAAAAATAGTTTTGGCGCTCTGAAAAATTAGTATGATGCAATGTGTTAACTTCCATCATGTTTTGGGTGTGGATTATAGCAACAAGATCAGCCTCTGAAATTCTTTCCAATTGATTAAAACCATTGGAACTTAAGTATTCATTCATTATTAGCAAAAATTGATCTTCTAATTCAAAATTACGTGTAAATTCTACCTGTGCCGCGGTTGAGGTGACTGAATTGTTTTCTGATTGTAATGCATCTTTGGAGCAAGCGTAAAAGCCTATTGAGATAAAAACAATAAACATAAAGTAGCGAAATGTGATTTGGGGATATTTCAATTCTTCTTAAATGATTTTACATTTAAAACAAAAAAGATTAAAAAAACCCTACTTTAATAATTATTGAAAAAGAGCAACAAGGTTTAAAATTATTACAGCTAGCGCAATAATAATAATGACAAGAAGCAAAGCTTTACTCAACATTGACTTAGTTGTGTCAAAATTGTTTTTGGTCATCACGGACGAATCTTTTTTAATAAAAAAGAACTATTAAATTTAGTAAAATGATTAAAAAAGCCGCCAACCTTATAAGAACAGGCAATGAAAATTTCATAAAAGTTTAATTTTAGTAAACACTTTTTATCGACTAAACAGTACTTTTTATGGGGCGTTAAAGAAGCAACAGTTTTATTTTCCTACAAATATAAGTAAGTAGTGTCAAAAAATAATACGTGTAACTACGTATTTTTTAAATAGTTATTAACTAATTTGTTTTTGGTGCTCTTTTGCCCAGATTAAAAGTGAGTTTGTTTTGGGCTCAATATTGAGTTTTTGGATAATATTGCTTCGATGTTTTTCAACTGTTCGGGGAGATACTGAAAGTAGCTCTGCAATTTCTTTAGTTGTTTTGTCTTTTGCAATGTAGTTTAAAATTTTTCTTTCTGAAGGAGTAAGAGATTTAATCAATAAGTTTTCAGAAGAGTCTAAATTTAAAAGTTGTTTTATTTTTAAACTAAAGTACGGAATATTATCAATCACAGACGAAATACAGTTTTCAATTTCTTCAATAGCAAAGTCTTTGAGAAGATATCCAAAAACATTCAATTCTTTTGCTTCAAAATATAAGGAAGCCTCTTTATGAAATGTAATGAGAATAATTTTGGTTTTATAGCCTTTATTGTTGCATATTTTAGCAACGTCAAGCCCTGATAAATTAGGCATTTGAATATCTAAAATGGCAATGTCAGGATTTAAATTTTCAATTAATGTAAGTGCTTGCTCTCCATCTTTAGCGCTGCCAATTATATTGTAATTTTTTTCATTCAAAAAATCATTTAAACCCTTTAACAATAGTGGGTGATCATCTGCAGTTATGATAGTTTTATTTTTCATTATAGGGTATGATAAATTCTAATTGGGTTCCTTTATTAGTTTCTGAATTAACTTTCATCACACCGTTTAAATAGCGCGTTCGTTCTTTAAGAGTTTTCAATCCAAGACTATTAAAGTCTTTATACTTTTCAGAAAAGTCAAACCCTTTGCCGTTATCTGTTAATTTAATGGTTACACTAGACTTTTTCTTTGTTAACTCAAATTGAATTGCTGTAGCATTGGAGTGTTTGATTACATTGTTAAAACTTTCTTGTACAATTCTAAATAGATTTACTTCCTGTTGAATATTAAATAAACCATCTATAGCGTCGCTTTCAGAAGTGATGAATAATTCAGTAGATTCATCAATTTGATAAAT
>NZ_CAXBAN010000146.1:0-6131 GCF_963973675.1 uncultured Planktosalinus sp.
CCGCCTTGGACTCAGGAATTGATGAGTGAAGAAGCAAAACTTGAATTAGGAATGTTATAAAACATCCTTAAGACTCTATGGACAAAATCATCAATAAAGTAGCAAACAGCAAATTGATCACCCTCAATCTGGAAGACTATTACCCTGAAGGAAAACGAGTGATGTTTGATATAAAAGACTGGCTATTTGAAGGTTTAATATTAAGAGAAAAAGAGTTTCGTGAACACGCAAAAAACCATGACTGGAGTCAATATCAAAACGCATATGTTGCTTTAAACTCCAGCTCAGAAGCCATCATCCCCGGATGGGCATATTTACTTGTCACAACATACCTCACTCCTTTTGCAAAAAAAATTGTAATTGGTAACTTGACTGACATGGAAAACACCTTATATGCAGAAATCATACAACAAACAGATTTTTCTGAACTTAAAGGTCTTCCTGTTATTATTAAAGGTTGTACAAACAAACCGGTACCAGAAAACGCTTCAGTACTTCTTATTCAAAAAATCCAACCTCTGGTTAAAAGCCTTTTTTATGGTGAAGCTTGCTCTAGTGTTCCATTATACAAAAGAAAAAGCTGATTGTTTCAATACTAAATTTTCTCTGAACAACTTTATATAAAAAATGTATTTTTGTGATAAAAACATATAACATGAAAAAAATATATATTTCAATTTTTACACTTTTGACTGCAATTTCCGGTTTTTCTCAAGAAGTAGAAGACAAACCAAAAGATGGTTGGACAAAAACAGGGAATTTTTCAATTTTATTTAATCAAGCAGCATTCAATCATGAATGGACAGGTGGTGGCACATCAAATATTGCAGGAAATATTTCCCTTAACTATGATGCCAACTACCGAAAAGGAAAGTTAACCTGGGACAATCGCTTTATGGGAGATTATGGATTAACAAAAATAAAAGGAGACGATTTTGAACGAAAAACAAACGACCGACTTGAAATCAATTCAGTTATAGGATACCAGATTAAAGAATCTAACTGGGCCTACTCCTTTTTTGTAAATTTTAGAACCCAGTTTGCAAAAGGGTATGTGTTTGACGAGTCAACAAGTCCCGTAACTCGCACAGAGACTACTCGCTTTATGTCTCCGGGTTATTTACAGTTTGGACCTGGTTTGTTATGGAAAAAAAGCGACAATTTAAAAGTGAATATCGCACCGGCAACTTCAAGACTGATTTTTGTGAATAGTCGTTTTACAGATGTAGGCAATGACCCTATAGCAATTGAAGCTTTTAATGAAAACCCTTATTTTGGAGTTGAAGCCAATGAGACCTTGCGTTTTGAATTTGGTGCCTCAGTATCTGGATATGCAAAGTTTGATGTAGTTGAAAATGTCACAATGGAGAACATCTTAAATCTGTATTCCAATTATCTGGAAGATCCTCAAAACATCGATATTGATTACACAATGAACTTGGTACTAAAAGTCAATGATTATTTGTCTGCAAATGTTATTTTTCAGGCAATATATGATGACAATGCTGTAAAAGGTTTTCAGATTAGAGAAGTATTGGGTATAGGATTAAACTATAAACTGTAATCCATTTTTTTAAAATTAATAGTAAGGTGTTGTCATAAAAATGGGAACACCTTTTTTTATATTGAACAATTTTACAACTTTCGAAATCGGTAAAGTTATTTAGTATATTGCACCCAAAAACTTACATTTATTGAAACAAACAATTGGCAGAATTGATAAAGCAGACTTTCCATTACTGGAACTACTTCAGATTGCCGTAAAAATTGATACCGGTGCATATACTTCATCTATTCATTGCAAAAATGTAATAGAAGAAAAGGGTGTTTTAAAGTGTAACTTTTTGGATGAAGAGCACCCTGACTATGACGGTAAAGAAATCATTTTTAAAAACTATCAAACCACTCGGGTTAAAAGCAGTAACGGAATTGTACAAACCCGCTATAAAATAAAAACAACCATCATTCTTTTTAATCTAAATCACGATATTTATTTAACCCTTTCAGACAGGGAGGAAATGAAATTTCCAGTACTTTTAGGCAGGACATTTTTAAACAAACGATTTGTAGTAGATACAAGCTTAACTAATTTATCGTTCAAACAGCAACAAAATGAACATTAAAATACTTTCAGGCAACCCTAACCTATATTCAACAAAAAGACTTGTGGAAGCCGCAAAAAAAAGAAATCACAATGTGGAAATTATTGACCACGCTAAATGCGATATTGTTATTGAAAAAAAGAACCCTTGCATTTATTATAAAGGACATCTAGTAAAAGATACCGATGCCGTCATTCCAAGAATAGGTGCTTCAGTCACTTTTTATGGGACAGCAGTGGTAAGACAATTTGAAATGATGCGTGTATTCACCACAACAGAGTCTCAGGCACTGGTGAGATCCAGAGATAAATTGAGAAGTTTACAGGTACTCTCGCGAGCAGGTTTAGGACTTCCAAAAACAGTTTTTACTAATTATTCCCGAAATACTGAAGATGTCATTAAACATGTAGGAGGGGCTCCATTAATTATCAAACTTTTAGAGGGCACACAAGGACTGGGTGTTGTTTTAGCAGAAACAAACAATGCTGCTGAATCAGTTCTGGAAGCATTTAATGGCTTGCAAGCCCGTGTGATTGTTCAAGAGTTTATAAAAGAAGCCGGAGGGGCAGACATTAGAGCTTTTGTAGTAGACGGTCAAGTGGTTGGAGCCATGAAACGCCAGGGCAAAGAAGGGGAGTTTCGATCCAACCTTCACAGAGGGGGTACAGCTACTGTCATTGAGCTTACTGACGAAGAAGAAAATGCAGCCATTAAAGCTGCTCGTGTTATGGGATTGGCTGTAGCAGGAGTAGACATGTTACAATCATCGAGAGGCCCTTTAATTCTTGAGGTAAATTCGTCACCGGGGCTGGAAGGCATTGAAGCAGCTACCGGAAAAGACATTGCAAAAAGTATCATTAGATACATCGAACGAAGCATTTAAAAATAACTTATCTTGAAAATATTAGGCGAAAACATTGCATTGGGTGAAAGTAAAACCATTCTATTTAATATTGCCAAACTTTACACGGCTACAAATGTTGAAATACCTATTATCATTGAACGCGCTCAAAAACCAGGTCCCACGGTTTTAATCACAGCGGGAATTCATGGAGATGAAATCAACGGAGTGGAAATCGTTCGGCAACTCATCGCTAAAAAAATTAACAAACCTAAAAAAGGTACCGTCATTTGCATTCCTATTCTCAATGTATTTGGGTTTTTATCAATGAGCAGACAATTTCCCGATGGACATGATTTAAATCGTGTTTTTCCCGGAACAAAAAAAGGGTCGCTTGCCAGCAGGGTTGCACACCATTTTACAACTGAAATTCTACCTCATGCAGATTATTGTCTGGACTTTCATACCGGTGGTGCCAGCAGGTTTAATGCTGCTCAAATTCGAGTTACCCCCAACGATTATGTAGCCTTAAAATATGCCAAAGTGTTTAACTCTCCCTTTATAGTAATGTCAAAAACACTTGAAAAATCCTATCGCCAAACCTGTCTTAAAATGGGCATCCCTTCTCTTTTATTTGAAGGTGGAAAATCTTTAAGCAGCGACAGAGACATCATTGAGTATGGTGTTCAAGGAGTGATGCGATTTTTAAATCACTTTGATATGCTTCAACATAAATTTAAAGCACCTCCTAAAGAAAATGAACCGGTTGTAATTGAAAAGAGTACGTGGGTAAGAGCTCATAAAAGCGGGCTGCTTCACACTAAAGTTCCTATTAATAAATTTGTGAAAAAAGGAGATGTTTTAGCTTCAATCACAGATCCTTACGGCGAAATGAAAGTGCGTGTAAAAGCACCAAATGACGGCTATATCATCAATGTAAATCAATCACCCATTGTGCATCAGGGTGATGCTATTTTTCATATTTCTACACTTATTTCATAAACTGTAATCATATGAATAAAATCGAATTAAGAAAAAAATACCTTCAATTAAGAAACCAATTAACCATTGATGAAATTGAAGAAAAAAGCATAAAAATTGCAAACAACATTATCAACCTTTCAATCTGGCAATACAACAACTACCATATTTTTTTAAGTATCGTCGAAAAGGGTGAAATAAATACCGAGTATATTCTTCATATTTTACAGGGTAAAGACAAAAACATCGCAGTTCCAAAAACAAATGTAAAGACAAACACTTTAAGTCACTTTCTGTTGACTGACAATACTCTTATTGAAAAAAATTCATGGGGAATTCCAGAGCCTGTAAATGGAATTCCATTTTCAGAAAATCAAATTGATGTGGTTTTCGTTCCTTTATTAGCCTATGATAAAAAAGGAAACAGAGTTGGATATGGAAAAGGTTTCTACGACCGGTTTTTAATTGCCTGTAAAAAGGAAACAATAAAAATTGGTCTTTCCTTATTTGCTCCTGAACCAGTCCCTATTGCTGTAACAAATGCAGATATTCCACTAGACTATTGCATTACTCCTGAAGAAGTTCACAGATTTTAGAAATTTTCCTATCTTAGTATCTTTCAACCTAAAAAATAAACCCATGGAAAACCAACCAACCACTCCACCTGATAACAATTTAGTTTGGGCTATTTTATGCACAGTTTTGTGTTGCCTGCCTTTAGGAATTGTTGCGATTATTAAATCTTCAAATGTTAACACACTTTGGGCTCAAGGTAATTATGAAGCCGCTCAAAAAGCAGCTGATGATGCCAAGAAATATTCCATTTGGGGCGCTGCAATTGCGCTAATAGGAATTGTATTGTATGTATTAATAATAGTCATATTTGGTGTAGGTGGTGCATTTTTGGAACTCTAAGACACTTTTTAAAGCAACGCTTCCTCTCATTATACTGGGAGGATTGCTTGTGGTTTATTATTCCTTCAATCCCTCACAAACTTCTTTTTTTCTCCCTTGCCCTTTAAAATACACAACCGACTTTTATTGTGCGGGTTGTGGGTCACAAAGAGCTATTCATCATTTGATGCATTTTGAAATTTTCAAGGCTTTTAGGTACAACCCCTTACTGGTTTTGAGCATACCTTTACTCATATATGCATTACTTGTGGAATATCTCAATTTTGTTTTTGGCACAAAGCACAGGGTAAAGTTATTTTACAGCAATTTATTTATAGTGATTTATTTTGGGATAGCAATTGTATATTCAATAGTAAGAAACATACCACAGGAACCATTTAATTATCTTGCTCCGCCTTTGGCTTAATTTCATTTGTTGAATGTTCTCCTGTTTCAGCTTTTATCTCTTTTGGAAATGCTCTTTTATTAAAAACAATGAGTAAGCCAACACCGGTACTAATGGCTACATCGGCCACATTAAAAACCGGATCAAAGAAAGTAAAATAATCACCTCCCCATATTGGAATCCATTCCGGTAAGTACCCTTTATACAATGGAAAATATAACATGTCTACAACTTTTCCGTGAAATAAGGTTCCATAAGCTTCCTCAGAGAAGAGTGTCGCTACTTTGCGGTAGCTATCGTCAAATATGACACCATAAAACACAGAATCAATGATATTACCCATAGCTCCGGCAAAAATGAGAGATATGCCCACAATCAATATTCGAGACATTTTTTTTCTGACGGAATCCCAAAGCCAATACCCAATAGCAACAATAGCAACCAAGCGAAAAAGAGTGAGAATGAGTTTGCCATATTCACCGGGGATTTTTGCTCCCCAAGCCATTCCTTCATTTTCAATGAAGAGTATTCGAAACCAGTCAAATACCTTGATTTCTTCGCCTAACATAAAATTTGTTTTGATATAAACCTTAGAAACCTGATCTATTAACAAAATCAAAAATATAATGAGCCCGGCCTTTTTTAGTGTCATGGATTGTTGCAATTATAAATTAGAGGAATGTAAAAAAGCTTTTACATTTGCATATTTTTAGCCTCTATACTTAATGTGGCATGAGGAACCAATTTTAGCCGTTCTTTTGAAATTAATTTTTTTGTCACACGGCAAATTCCGTATGTTTTATTTTCAATACGAACCAATGCATTTTTTAAATCTCTAATAAACTTTTCTTGTCTAATAGCCAACTGGGAGTTAGCTTCTTTAGACATCACTGAGCTTCCCTCTTCA
>NZ_CAXBAN010000147.1:0-6127 GCF_963973675.1 uncultured Planktosalinus sp.
CACAAGTGATTTCTTTGGAAAAAGGAAAAATACCTCCACAGGCTGTTGATTTAGAGGAGGTTGTGCTTGGAGCTATGATGATTGATAAAAAAGGTGTTGATGAAATTATAGACTTAATCAACCCTGATGTTTTTTACAGAGAAGCCCATCAACATATTTTTGCTGCAATCTATCAATTGTTTAAAACCGGGCAGCCAATAGACTTATTAACTGTTGCATCTCAATTAAAGAAGGATGGAAATCTTGATATCGTTGGGGGTGAGTATTATTTAATTCAGCTTACTCAAAAGGTTTCATCTTCGGCACATATTGAATTTCATGCACGTATTATTTTACAGAAATTCATTCAGCGTAGTTTGATTAAAATTTCCAACGAAATTATCGAAGACTCTTATGATGAATCTACAGATGTTTTTGATTTACTCGATACAGCAGAGTCTAAACTTTATGAAATAACCCAGGGCAATATAAAGCGTTCTTCAGAGACTGCTCAAAATTTGGTTATTCAAGCTAAAAAGAAAATAGAGGAGATTGCCAATAAACAAGGTCTTTCAGGAGTGCCCTCCGGTTTTGAAAAACTCGACAAGCTTACCTCAGGATGGCAACCCAGTGATTTGGTTATTATTGCAGCACGTCCCGGTATGGGTAAAACTGCCCTGACATTATCTATGGCAAGAAATATTGCTGTGTCAAACAATATACCTGTTGCATTTTTCTCTCTGGAAATGTCGTCTGTTCAGTTAATAACGCGTTTAATATCTTCAGAAACAGGATTGAGTTCTGAAAAATTACGTACTGGACAGTTGGCAAAACACGAATGGGAACAACTCAATGTTAAAGTGAAGGATCTTGAAAAAGCACCTTTATTTATAGATGATACTCCTTCTTTATCAATTTTTGATTTACGAGCCAAAGCCAGAAGACTTGCTTCTCAACATGGTATTAAAATTATATTTGTTGATTATTTACAATTAATGACAGCCGGTGGAAGTCAAAAAGGAGGTGGAAACAGAGAACAAGAAATTTCTACTATTTCCCGAAATCTGAAAGCATTAGCCAAAGAACTTGACATACCTGTAGTAGCCCTTTCACAGTTATCACGTGCAGTTGAAACCCGCGGAGGTTCTAAAAGACCTTTGCTTTCTGATTTAAGAGAGTCTGGAGCAATTGAGCAGGATGCAGATATTGTTTCATTTATCTATCGCCCCGAATATTATAAAATTGATCAATGGGATGATGACGAACAAGCACCCACCGATGGTCAGGCAGAGTTTATTGTTGCAAAACATAGAAACGGTGGATTGGATGAAATCCGATTAAAATTTATTGGTCATCTTGGTAAGTTTGAAAATTTAGAAACTTTTGATACCCCGGTTGAATTCCACTCCAGAATGAACAGTGCTGCTAATGATGATACATTCAAGCCAGACAATTTACCTTCTGCAAACGATGCTTTTGGCACTGACTCTTTAGAAGGTTTACCCCCTGAGGATGATGATCACGGTGTACCCTTTTAGTTAAAATCAGCATAACTTAATCTATAGGTATAAAATCTTTTTTATCTTGCTGAAATGAAGAAATTACTATTAATATTTACTTTGTTTCTTGGATTTCAGGGGTTTGCTTCCTACATCTTAATCCCTATGGATGCTGACAGTCAACGAGAACACCTTAAAGCTTACGGAATCACCTATTGGGCGCTAGAAAAACAACAAAAAGTACAATGGTTACTCAATTATAGAGGTGGTTCATTTTTATTGGCTGATACTAAGGATGTCAGAAAAGAGTGTCAAATAAGAGGTGTTAGTTTTGAAGTTTTGTCTAACTCTAAAACTGAACAAATTCTTGCGGAAATTGAAAGTCCCTCAAAAAACATGAGTGCAGTACTGCTAGAGAAAGCACCTCGGATAGCCGTTTATTCTCCTAAAGGAAATCTCCCTTGGGATGATGCTGTAACACTTGTTTTGACCTATGCTGAAATACCTTATGACATTATTTATGATAAGGAAGTTCTTGAAGATCAACTCTTACTCTATGATTGGCTGCATTTACATCACGAAGATTTTACCGGCCAATATGGAAAGTTTTACAGAGCGTTCAGAACGGCTCCATGGTACATAGAAGAAAAGCAAAATGCGGAAGCACTTGCCACTAGCTTGGGTTTTAACAAAGTTTCTGAAGCCAAACTGGCAGTTGCCCAAAAAATTAGAAATTATGTTGTTGGTGGTGGATTTATGTTTGCCATGTGTAGTGCAACAGATTCTTTTGATATTGCCCTTGCGGCAGAAGGTGTAGATATATGTGAGCCAATGTTTGACGGTGATCCCAGTGAATCAAACTATCAAAGTAAAATTGATTTCAACAAGACTTTTGCTTTTACTGATTTTCTTTTAGAGCGCGACCCAATGGTTTATGAGTTCAGTTCAATAGATATGACCACAAAGCGGAATATCAAAAAAGAATTGGATTATTTTTCTTTAATGGATTATTCGGCTAAATGGGATCCTATACCAACGATGCTGGTTCAAAATCATACCTCATTAGTGAAAGGGTTTTTTGGTCAAACCACTGCTTTTGATTCCAGAACAATTAAGTCAAATGTATTGGTGATGGGTCAAAGTGATTTAAACGGTGAAGCTAAATATATCCATGGAATTAAAGGAAAAGGTTTTTTTACTTTTTATGGAGGTCACGACCCTGAAGACTATCAACATCGGGTTGGTGAATCACCCACAGAGTTAGCTTTGCACCCCACTTCGCCAGGTTATCGTTTGATATTGAACAATGTTTTGTTTCCTGCTGCAGAAAAGAAAAAGCAAAAAACGTAATATTTAAAAATTGAAAACTCCCACACCCTTTTTGATTGCAGAAGTTGCACAAGCTCATAACGGCAGTTTTGAGAATGCTATAGCATATATAGATGCTATTGCCAACACGGGTGCTCACGCAATAAAATTTCAAACCCATATCGCTCAAGCCGAAAGTAGTATTTATGAACCTTTTCGCATAAAATTGCAAACGGCTGACAAAACCCGTTATGATTACTGGAAGCGAATGGAGTTTAGCTTAGAGCAATGGATAGAACTTAAAAAATACGCTGAAAGTAAAGGACTTGAATTTTTATCATCACCATTTAGTAACGCTGCTGTAGACTTGCTTGAAAAGATTGGTGTAAAACGCTATAAAGTTGGCTCAGGAGAAGTGAGTAATTTTTTATTGCTTCAGAAAATTGCCCAAACTAAAAAGCCCCTCATATTATCGAGCGGGATGAGTTCATATGCTGAGCTTGATAAAACGGTTAACTTCTTAAAAAAATTAAATGTAGATTTTTCAATCTTGCAATGTTCAACGAGTTACCCCACTAATCCTGAAAATTATGGGCTTAATGTCATTGCTGAGTTAAAACAGCGGTATGGAGTACAGGTAGGTTATTCAGACCATTCAGCTAAAATTGAAACAGGAATTGCTGCAGTTGCTTTAGGAGCTGAAATTTTAGAATTTCATGTAAAATTAGACTCAAACGAAATCAATCCTGACGCTTCTTCTTCAATTACAATAGATGAAACAAAGGAGCTGGTCAGCGGAGTAAAAACAATTTCTGAAGCACTAAAACAACCAGTTGATAAAAATGACTTAACTTCTTTTCAGTCAGTTAAAGCAATTTTTGAAAAATCTTTGGCAGTAAATAAATCTATGAAAGCCGGAGAAAAAATCTTGTTTGAAAATTTGGAAGCAAAAAAACCAAAAGGGTATGGTATTGATGCCTCCAGGTTTAACGAGATCCTTGGCAAGCCATTGTTGAATGACAAAAAGCCTTGGGATTTCATAACGACAGATGATGTTCAACTTTAGTATTGCTATGAAAGATCAATTTTATACCCATCTCAATCAGCGTTTTCCAGAATTTAAAAATCAACAGTTACTGGTGGCCTGCAGTGGTGGTTTGGACAGTGTTGTGCTTTCACAACTTCTGGTGAGACTAGAGTATTCTATTACACTTGCTCATTGTAATTTTTCATTGCGTGGAAATGAAAGCGACTCAGATTCTGAATTTGTAATTCACTTAGCAAAAAAGCTAGGAGTTCCTGTTTATACTGAAACATTTGAAACCTTATCATTTGCTGAAGAAAAAGGGTTAAGCACTCAAATGGCAGCTCGTTTTTTACGTTACAAATGGTTTGATGAACTAACTGAGATGTTGAATATAAATTATATTCTGACGGGACATCATTTAAATGATGATTTGGAAACTTTTCTTATTAATTTTTCAAGAGGAACAGGTTTGAAAGGTCTCACCGGGATTCCTGAGAATTCTGGAAAATTGCGTAGGCCATTGTTGCAATTTCCGCGTCAAGCTATTTTAGAATATGCTCAAAAAAACAAGCTTCAGTGGCGTGAAGATAGCAGTAATGCATCAGATTATTATGTACGAAATGCAATAAGGCATAAGGTAATTCCAGAGTTCAATGAAATCAATCCGCAGTTGCTTCAAAACTTTAAAGTGACTCAAGAAAATTTAAGAGAAAGCCGGTTACTGGTAGAAGATTATATAGGTTTGATTTTCAGCTATATTGCAGAAAACACTAAGAATGGCTATCAATTTTCTATAGAAAAACTTAAAAAGCTTCCCAATACCAAAGCACTTTTATTTGAGTTGTTTCAGCCTTTTGGTTTTACACAATGGGAAGATCTATTTCAACTTCTTGATGGACAAAGCGGTAAAAAAGTGTTTTCACAAACCCATATTCTTTTAAAAAACAGGGATTATTTAGAACTTGCTATAATTGATGAAACTGTTACTGATGCAGAAACAGAATACCTCATTCCAAAAGAAGCTACTAAAATTGAAGCACCTATTTTTATAACATTTCAAAAAGCTAGAAAAATTGATAAACAAAGTTCGGATATTTGCTATGTGGATGAAGCATTATTAAAATTTCCGTTAAAACTCAGAAAATGGAAAAAGGGTGATGTATTCTTCCCCTTAGGAATGAATGGAAAAAAGAAAATTAGCAAGTTTTTTAAAGATGAAAAGTTATCTTTGCTTGAAAAGCAAAATATCTGGCTATTATGCAGTAATGAATCTATTGTCTGGGTTGTTGGAATGCGTGCAGACGACAGGTTTAAAATCAATCAAAACACCCAATCTATTTTAAAAATACAATTGCAGCAATGAACAAATATTTAATAATTCTTCTCACTTTTTTTGCTCTAAACACCACATACTCTCAAATTTTTGATCCCATAAAATGGCAAACAGAATTAGAAAAAATTGATGAACAAAATTATGTTTTGAAGTTTAAAGCCACTCTTGATGCAGGGTGGTATTTGTATTCTCAACAAGATGTTGGTGACGAAGGCCCCATCCCCACAGAATTTGTTTTTTTGGATATAGATACTGGAGGCTATGAGCTTGTTGGTTCAACAAATGAGCCTGATGGTGATCCGGTTTTTGATCCAATATTTGAGATGGACATTAAAAAATTTCAAGGTAATGTAGTTTTTGAACAACAAATTAAAATAGTTGATCCAGACCTTAGCGAGATAAATGCTGAAGTGTATTTTATGGTTTGTGATGATGAAAAGTGTTTGCCTCCGGACCTTTTGGAGTTTAGCTTTGAATTAAATCAAAATTCATTAGTAAATTTTGGAGAAGATGAATTTGTAAACCCTGTTAATTGGACAGGAAAACTCACAGAAATATCAGAAGATACATATACTTTTGTTTTTGATGCTCAAATTGAAGAAGGATGGTCTATCTATTCGCATAAAATGGACCCTGATATGATGGGGCCATTACCAACAGTTATTGTGATTAATGAAGAATCTCAATTTGAAATATTTAAAGAGATTTCTGAAACAGGTTCAAACATTGTTTCGGGTTTTGATAAGTTTTTTGAAATGGAGACTATCAAGCTTTATGAAGATGGCACATTTGAAATGACAGTTAAACTTCTTGACAACACAAAACCTATTACCGGGTTTATAGAGTTCATGGCTTGTGATGATGAAAAGTGTTTACCACCCACGGGTCTTGATTTTAGTTTTAATCCCGAAACCGGAGAATTTAATTTTAAAGGTGAAGGATTAAAAACTAATGCTGACTCTGAAAATAAAAACGGTTTTG
>NZ_CAXBAN010000148.1:0-6125 GCF_963973675.1 uncultured Planktosalinus sp.
TGATAATTCTGGAACACTATGGTTTGTGCAGTCTGGAGTTGAAAAGGGCTTAAATAAGCTCTCTGGTGGCGGACAAGTACAAGGGTTTGATTTAACAAGTGTAATTCCAGAACCTGAATCGGAAGTAGGATTAAACAAACTTGATATAACCAGGGAAGGCTATGTGTTTTTTGCCAGCTTAAACAACGGACTTATTGGCTTTAATCCAAATACGAACCAGTTTAAGAAAATCATGGAAGATTTTGGAAATGGTAATCTACCGGACAAAAATGTCAGAGCAGTTCGTGTTGATAATCGCAATCAATTATGGATAGGTACCTTAAGGGGGCTTAGGGTGCTTTTTAACGTAGGTGGTTTCTTTCAGGAAAACGCAAATGTTGACGCACAACCAATCATTATATTAGATGATGATGGAGTCGCTCAAGAGTTGCTTTTCGAGCAGTCCATTACTGATATTGAAGTGGATGGAGCTAATAATAAGTGGATTGCAACTGCAACTTCCGGAGTTTTCTATGTTTCATCAAACGGACAAGAAACCTTGTTGCGATTTAATAAAAACAACTCGCCTTTGCCTTCAAACAATGTGCAAGATATTGCTATAGACCCTCAAAGCGGAGTTGTTTATTTTGCTACTGCCAATGGCTTGATGGCCTTTAACGGAACAACAACCGCACCCAATGAAACCTTAGAAGCTTTAAGAGCCTACCCAAACCCTGTGAGGCCTAATTTTAACGGAAGTGTTACCATTGATGGGCTCACCGCACGTGCCAATGTAAAAATAACTGATGTGAACGGAAACCTTGTGTTTGAGCAAGTCTCTGAAGGAGGTAGTTTACAATGGGACACCACCGCTTTTGGAAGATATAAAGTTTCATCCGGTGTTTATTTTATTATGGCCACTACAAATGACGCAATGGAAACCAAAGTTGCCAAAGTAATGATTGTAAGGTAATGCTCGTCAACACTAAAGCACTTGTAATTTCAACTGTAAAATATGCAGAAGCTGATCTTATCGTAAAGTGTTTTACAAAAAGCTCCGGGATTAAAAGTTATATGTTAAAAGGGGTCTTGAAATCTAAAAAAGGAAAACTCAGAGCCTCTTACTTTCAACCTTTATCTCTTCTAGAAATCACTGCTTTTCATAAAAACAAAGGGTCTTTGGAGTATTTAAAGGAAGTAAAAGTTGATTACCCTTTCAAATCACTTCATAATAATGTGGTCAAATCTTCACTGGTTTTGTTCTTGTCAGAAGTGTTGAAACAAAGTATTATTGAAGAAGAACCCAATGAGTCTCTATATTCATTTTTAGAAGAAGCTTTTAAATGGCTTGATGAAAATGAAAGCTATGCTAATTTTCACATTTTATTTCTTTTAAAACTAACTGAATTTTTAGGCTTTTCACCAGATGCTTCTACAATCAACAAACCCATATTCAACCCAGTAGAAGGTGTTTTTCAACACGACATTTCAAATATTTATTGTGTAGAAATAACGCCCGAAAATAAAGGAATAACACATCTTTTCGGCATAAAATTTGATGAGATAAAAACTTTAAAACTAACCAAAAAGCAACGTCAAAATACGCTTGATATATTATTGCTTTACTTTGAATTGCACATTCAAGGATTTAAAAAGCCAAAGTCACTCGCTGTTTTGCATCAAATTTTCAACTAACAATGCAATTAAAGTACTTTTTAATTCTGCTGATTTTTTCAGTCAACTTTACTTTAAGTCAAGAAATCAAAATAATTGACTCAGAAACCAAAAAGCCTATTCCAGGAGTTGCTCTTTTTAATCCTGACAAATCAAAAAGTGGCGTTTCAGATTTAGACGGAAAAATCAATCTGAATATGTTTTTAAACAATGAAACCATTCATTTCCAGCACACTTCTTTCGAACCAATTTTTACTACAAAATCTCAAATTTTAAAAAACGATGGCCTTGTTTTACTCAAGCCGGGTTCAGGTCAACTAGATGAAATTGTACTTTCGGTTACCAAATTTGGTCAGGATAAAAAGGATATAGTCCAGTCTGTGGTGAGTATTAGTGCCTCAGAGGCATTGTTTACCCAACCACAAACGGCTGCAGACCTCTTGAGCAATAGTGGTAAAATATTTGTTCAAAAAAGTCAGCTTGGCGGCGGAAGCCCTATGATGCGTGGATTTTCTACAAACCGGCTCTTGATGACCGTTGACGGTGTGCGTATGAACACAGCCATTTTCAGAGGCGGTAACATTCAAAACATCCTTTCAATTGACCCTTTTATAGTTGAAAACACTGAAGTGATTTTAGGTCCCGGTTCTGTGGTTTACGGAAGCGATGCCGTGGGAGGTGTCATGAATTTTTACACCTTAAAACCTAAGTTTTCTTTTGAAGAAGGAATGGCTTTTTCCGGCAATGCCATAGCAAGATATGCCACCGCCAATGAAGAAAAAACAGGCCATATTGATTTCAATTTTGGATTTAAAGAATGGGCATTTCTCAGCAGTTTTTCATACAATGATTTTGGAGATTTAAGAATGGGAAAACACGGCCCCGATGATTACTTGCGTAATTTTTACATACAAACAATGGATGGTGAAGATGTACAAACCCCCAATTCAAATCCTCGTTTACAAACACCCACCGGTTATGACCAGATAAGCTTAGCTCAAAAAGTGCGCTTTATGCCCAATGAAAAATGGGACTTTCAGTTAAACTTACTCTATTCCGAAACTTCAGACTATGCCCGTTATGACCGTTTAACCAGGACAAGAAATGGAAATTTAAGGTCTGCAGAGTGGTTTTATGGTCCTCAAAAATGGTTTTCAGGTAATTTACAACTCGAGCGCACAAGCAAAAGCCTTTTATATGATGATTCAAAATTAATTGTTGCTTATCAGCATTTTGAAGAAAGTCGTAACGACCGGGATGTGGATAACCCGAATTTGTTTAGAACACAAGAAAAAGTAGATGCCATATCAGCCAATTTTGATTTTACCAAAAACCTCAATGCTGTTGACTTATTTTACGGTCTGGAGTATGTACATAATAAAGTTAATTCATCGGGAAATGTCACCAATTTAGACATCAACGAACTTGAAGAAACCGCTTCCCGATATCCTGACGGTTCCACTTGGCAATCCTATGCTGTTTATTTGAATATGCTTTGGAAAATTTCACAAAAAACAAGTTTGCAATCAGGCGTTCGATACAGCCATTTTAATATTGATGCCACTTTTGACAATCGATTTTATGATTTTCCATTTGAAGAAACACAAATCAATTCCGGTAATCTTACAGGAAGTATTGGGCTCAACTTTCAAGTCAGTGAGCTTTTGGGGTTGCGCACTAATTTTTCAACGGCTTTCCGGGCTCCAAACATTGACGATATTGGAAAAATATTTGATTCAGAACCCGGTAGTGTTGTTGTACCAAACCCTAACCTGGAAGCTGAATATTCATACACCGGCGAAGTGGGAACCATTTTTAATTTTGAACATATTATAAAAGTTGAAATGGCCACATTTTATACCAAATTGGACAATGCCCTGGTGCGCCGTGATTTTAGCCTGAACGGCGAAACAGAAATTGAATACCAGGGTGATTTAAGCAATGTACAAGCCATTCAAAACGCCGCCGATGCCAGAGTTTATGGGTTTGAAGCCGGTGTGCGTATCAACTTTTGTGAAACCTTAAGTTTACAGTCCAATTACACCATCGCCAAAGGCTATGAAGAACTGGACAACGGCGATAAAGCCACATTGCGTCACGCGCCGCCTCAGTTTGGAAGCTCCCATTTAATTTGGAAAAACAACCGATTCAAAATTGATGCCTTTGTTTATTACAGCGGAGAAATTCGTGCAGAAAATCTCGCTCCGTCAGAAGCCAATAAGCCTGAGATTTACCCACAAAACAATAACGGTGATTTGTATTCACCTGGGTGGTACACCCTTAATTTGACTAGCCAATATCAGCTGACAGATGCTTTACAACTTACGGCTTCACTAGAAAACATCACAGACCAACGTTACAGAACCTATTCATCAGGGATTGCAGCCCCGGGAAGGAATTTTATTGCGGCGATGAAGTACACGTTTTAAAGCTCTTAATTCTCACTAACCCCAAATTAATTAAGGGTTTGAGTGGATTTACTTTTTTATAAACTTCTGTGTTTGTTTATTACCATACTCATTCTCTACCACTATAAAATATAAACCTATATCAAAATCCTTAACATTAATGAAGTTTTGAGATGAGCTTAAACTTTGATTTTTAAGTAATTTACCTGTTATATTATAAAGTTTAGCAATACAACTTGTGCAATCTTGTGCTTCAAGGATGAGAAAATCTACAACTGGATTAGGGTAAATAAAAATTTCAGAGAGTAAACTGTTTTCGGTAGTACTCAAATAATTTTCATTACTGTGAAAAACAAGTTTGTTTTGAGAGAAGTCTTCTATTACTAATTTTCTAGCATCTTGAGAGTTAGCCCCAAATGTGAATGTATATTCCATCGTTTGATTGATATTGTCATTCAGAAAATTAAAAGTATTTTGCTTAAAGGTTTCTAGATAATTCACATCGTATCCAGATACCAGTTCACATGCCCCCGTAGTGTTTTCAAGAATACCACAGCTTATAAAACACGGACCTATCAGTTCTTCTACATCTAAATACCAACTGGAATTTAAAGCAACAAAAATTTCTCCACACAGTGAAATAGCAAACGAGCCTTCATAGATATCTGCTGTTGTAAGTGCAGCTCCATAAGGCAATTCCATAGTTTGCCCTTGATAATTTACTTGCGTTAAACTCCATTGATGATTAGGTGGTTCGTGACCCCAGTAAGGTGAAGTTGAGTGATCAGTATCTTCCAATGGAATGTTAGTTAAATTGACAAAACTTGAATTGTTTTGATAGTTTATATTCAAATATAAAATTTGTGAGTAACTACTAATTTGGTAATCAATAGGCGACCCTATTAGGTTGTTAAAAGCACCTTTGATTGTATTATAAAAATCTAAAACAAAAGAAGAGTTACAATTTATAGCTTCAGTTTCTGTGAGGTTTAAAATTTGAAGGCTGTCATTACCGATATAATTTACATCCATTTCAAATACACCACCACAACAACCGACTAAGGTTATCTTATCATTAGAAAAAGTTAATTCAAATCGAAGTTCTGGATCAGTATTTAAAATGTCATCTAAAAAATTATTTGTACTAATATTTCTTGTACTGTGAACAAACCAGGAATTTTCTAATAAATCGGGATTCTGTGCATACAGATTGAAAGAATTTAAACTCACTATTGTAATGGGTAGATTGAAAATAAAAATGACAATCAAAATCAGGTTTAATTTATTTATTGATTTCATGATGTTTAATTTTTAAGTAAGTTTTTAGAATCTTGTATTTCACCGTCTGCTATCAAAATAACGCTATACAAGGCATTTGGTAAATGACTTAAATCTATATTCACTGTGTTTAGAGAAGTATCTAATATATAGTTTTCTGAATTTCCAGTGTTTTGGTTAACGACCATTACAAAGGATGAGTTTGCCCCATCAGCCTGATAATTAACCGTTATTTGTGAATTTGTTGGATTGGGAGATATACTAATTATTCTATAGGGGTTTACAGTTACCGCTATGTCATCATAATCTTTTAGTCCATCTATATCTGAAATGATTTCCAATTTGTATTGTATTGAAAACTCCGGTGATACGGTTAATGTACTCCCTGTTGCAATGAGGTTTCCTTCTGTGTCATACCAATTATAAACCGCATCTTCATTGATGTCATCAGCTTGTATTGTGACGCTTTGGTTCTTTTCAACTTCTTCATCGTCTCCGGCATCTGCTACAAAACCCGGTCGAGGTTGTTTTCTAATCTCATAAGTTTCTCCTCCCACTATTTGGTTTGTGGCTTTATCTCTTTGAATCACGTGGTATGTATATATTGTTTTACTGGTTATTTCTTTAGTCAAAAAATTAAAGGTTAAATAAACAGTCCCATAATCTTGGGGTGCTAGCTGTATATCATCGAAGATCACATTGTTACCACCGGCAATCAATTTTTTTTCATTGGTGGTTGTAATAAAATTAGCTCCGGTTTTGTTTCCAATTTCCCAACCGTTGAAA
>NZ_CAXBAN010000149.1:0-6109 GCF_963973675.1 uncultured Planktosalinus sp.
TTTTCAAACCAGAAGCACCTGATTTGTTTCGTATTCGAAAAGAGTTTGAATTAGATGACTCAGAAATCAGACAGCTCTTAAACGAACCTGAATTTAAAAGTGCATTTGGTGGTTTTGATACCTCAGATCAAGTAAAAACCGCCCCCAAAGGTTTTGATAAAACTCACAAAGCAATTGATCTTATAAAAAATAAAAACTATTTTGTAACTAAAAAATTTACAGATAAGGAAGTATTAGCTTCTGATTTTAGTGAAAATATTTTGAAACATTTTCGCCTGGTTCAGCCATTTTTTAGTTATATGAGTGAAATACTAACAACAGATTTAAATGGTGAAACAGTAATTTAATTAATGCACATTAACTATTCTGTAAACTAAGTTGTTAAAGTTAAAGCTGTCACCTGTTTTTTTACCTTTTAAGTGTTGATAAATGGGAGCATCAGTTGAAATTGAATAATAGTTTTTATTGTCTTCAATATCCAGTTTTCCAATTGCCACAGCTATAAAAAAGAAGTTGTTTTCTGTTTCTACGAGGCTTCCGTTTGCAACCACTTTGTGTTCTTGAGAAACATCTATGCGCTTGAGTTGTTCTTTTGTTTTTTCAGTGGTTTCTATATATCGTGCATATTTTTCGATTTCATTGAGTAACTCTCCTTTTCCTCCATCTTCTGCATCAGATTGTGATCCTTCACCATCTAAAGCTTCTTTTACCAATTCAATTTCTTTTTGATACCTTTCAATTTGATGATTCAAAAGGTCAAGACATTTCATATAAAGTTTATTCTTAATCATAAAGTGTACTGTTTTGCTTGCAAAAGTAATTGCAATTTATTTTAAATAAATGAAAATAGTAAAAAGAAAAGTCGTTTATTATTATGGCCTTTTTTTAAGGTCTTCTTTTCGTCAAAAGGAATAATTTGGACATTACTTGTCAACATCTATTGTGCATATTCTAATTCCAAAAGCTGAATATTACTTTTTAATCGTTCAATTACCAAGTTCATCCTTTTATTTAAAGCTGATGAGTTTTGAATGTATTGTTCATATTCTTCTAATGTAAACTGTCCAATAACCATTCCTTTCAATGAGTTTCTAAACTTTATATCCTTTTGAATTGTGTTTTCTATGTACAACAGACGTCGGTCTAATGAAAGAGTATAAAAAACATTTTTGTGTTTTAAAACATAGTTTTTAAATACCATCAGGAATAAATCGTTTTGAAGCTTTACAATGGGTCTTAAAGTTTTATTTTGAAATTGTTCATCAGTACTCATTAAGGGTGTAACAATTGCTGAAGGAATTTCAGGCCTTAGTGACTCTAAGTCTAATTCTCTGGAGTTCATAATATGAAGTTTTACTAAAAATAATCAATGTTCTTTAGATTTCAGTTCAAATCAATAGGTAGTTATAAACTACTTTATCAACAATAACCTTCTTAAAAGTCCTTTAAAACAAAGGGATTTCGATAAATATTTGTTATATTTAAGTTTAAAATTAATCAAAAATGGACTTGATAAAATCTATAAATCCTTATACCGAAAACACACTAAAAACTCACACTGTACATTCACGTACAGAGGTTGAATCAATTCTTCAAAAAAGCAGTAAAAGATTTTTGCAGTATAAAAATAGTTCATTCGAAGAACGAAAGATTTTAATGCTCAATACAGCTAAAGAACTTTTAAAAAACAAAAGGCTTTATGCTGAAATGATTACAAATGAAATGGGTAAACCCATAACACAAGCCATAGCTGAAATTGAAAAATGCGCTTGGGTATGTGAATATTACGCAGAAAATGCAGAAAAACATTTATCTGTAAAAAAAATAAAAACTGATGCCAAAAAAAGTTATGTAAAGTATGAACCTCTAGGAGTGCTTTTGGCTATTATGCCCTGGAATTATCCCTTTTGGCAAGTATTTAGGTTTACTGTTCCCGCATTGATGGCAGGAAATGTAGTAGTCCTCAAACACGCATCAAATGTGTTTGGAAGTGCCTTACTCATTCAAGAGGTCTTTGAAAAAGCCGGTTTTCCAATTCATTGTTTTACTACTTTAAAGGTAGGTAGTGATCGGGTTGAAGAAATTATTGACAATGACATTATAAAAGCTGTTACAATAACCGGAAGTGGACCCGCAGGCTCATCTGTTGCTGCAACCGCTGGAAAAAATATTAAAAAATCTGTGTTGGAGTTAGGTGGAAATAATGCAATGATTGTATTTAACGACGCCTCCATTAATGATGCCATAGAAACCATTATCCAAGCCAGGTTTCAAAATACCGGACAAAGTTGTATTGCCGGAAAACGCTTGTTAATTGAGGAGTCAATAGCGTCTTCATTTATCGAAAAATTATCGTTAAAAGTTAGTAAGCTTAAATCAGGAGACCCTATTGATAAAGAGACTTTTATAGGTGTTATGGCCAAGCAAAATTTAGCTGAAAAACTTGAAGCACAACTTAACAATTCCTTAGATTTAGGGGCAAAGATTGAAGTAGGAGGCAAACGGTCTAAGACATTTTTTGAACCCACTATCGTCTCAAACGTGACTCCCGAAATGGAAATATTTAAGGAAGAAACTTTTGGTCCATTATTGGCTGTTACCACATTCAAAAATGAAGAAGAAGCCATTAAATTATCAAATAAATCAAAGTTTGGATTAGGTGTTATGCTGTTTTCAAAAGATATAAAGAAAATGGAAAAAATGGTTCCACAGTTTGAAGAGGGAGCCGTTTTCATTAATGAACTTGTAAAAAGTGATCCTCGGTTGCCTTTTGGAGGTGTGAAAACATCAGGTTATGGACGTGAGTTAAGTAGTGATGGCATAAAAGAGTTTGTCAACGTTAAAACGGTTTATATTAATATGTAACATTACTCTTAAATGACTAAACAAAATATATCTTTAACTGTAGATATTGTGGTATTTAATATTGAAAAAAACAATTCAGTTTTACTGATACAAAGAAAAAACAACCCATTTATAAAAATGTGGGCGTTACCTGGTGGTTTTGTAGATTTAAATGAGAGCCTGCATTCTGCAGCCTTACGAGAACTAAAGGAAGAAACAGGAATTGAATTGCAAACTTGTGAACAGCTATATGCGTTTGGAAATCCTGAAAGAGACCCAAGAGGTCACACAGTTTCAATAGCTCACGTAGGCTTTCTGGATCAAGACCTTATTCCACTAGCAAATGATGATGCCGAAAATGCCCAATGGTTTCATCTAGATCAATTACCTGAACTGGCATTTGATCATAAGGAAATTATTGAACTGGCGATTTCCCGTTTTCTTTAAGACCTTTCTTGATTGTTTTTTTGGATTCCAGCTGATCTTCAACTGATGGGGTATCTGGTGTTTGATTTTCTCCTGCAACATTACAATAAACCAATTCAGCATACATAGGAAAATGATCTGAACCAATATTGGAAAGTCGTTTTAACGAAACTAATTTAAAATCATTTGAAACAAAAAGATGATCCAGAGGCCACCTCAATAAAGGATACTTCGCGTGAAAAGTATTGTAAAATCCTCTTCCAATTCTTGGGTCAAGCAACCTACTTACTCTTTGAAACATTCTGGTAGTATGTGACCAAGCTACATCATTTAAATCACCTATTACAAGAACAGGGTGCTCTTTTTTAGTGATTTCATTTGCTACAATTAATAACTCAGCATCTCGGTCTAACGATTTTTCATTTTCAGTAGGACTTGGTGGCATGGGGTGCAAACAATACAAATCAATTAAAACACCACTTTTAAGCACTAACTTACCTTTAATTGAGGGAATGGAATCATCAACTAAGAATTGAACATAAGTGTCTTTTAACTTAAATTTACTGAACAACATCATCCCATAGTAGTTTTCTAACGGATGCTCGACAAAAAATGTATAAGTAGCTTTTAATCTTTTTAAATCATTCCGCCATTGGTTGTTGGTTTCCAGTAGAATGATTACATCTGGATTTGTTTTCTTGATTAAGTCAATTAATAGGTTTGAGTTTTTGTTTTCCTGATATACATTAGCAGAGAGTATTTTTATTTTATTACTCGGATCTGGGTTTTGTGCAGTCTCCAGTTGTTTTTGAGCAAAAATTGTATAAGGAAAAAGAATAATAGACTGATAAATAACTGTACAAATCAATAGTATCAATACAAATACATCTATAACCCTTGAAAAATCAATATTAAATAAAAGAAAAATTAAAACAACAAATGAAAAAATAGTGAACTGCATGTGTGGAAAATCAAAACCTCTAATCCACCATTTTTTAGAAGCCACCAAAGGCATAAATGCAGCAACAACAGCTACTACGGTTAAAAATAATAAAATAGTTTTCAATTATAGCTTTATACTTAAGATGTTGTTTCTTTCAACGCCTTGATGTCTTTTCCTGTGGGCTCTTCAAATAATTCAAGCTCAAAATAAGGTACTGAAGCAATTACATGATCAAAAATATCAGACATAATAGCTTCGTAGTTTTCCCAACGTTTGTCTTTACTGAAACAATAAATTTCAAGTGGAATTCCTTGAGGTGTTGGTTGGAGTTGTCTTACCATCACTAACATTTCCTGATTTACACCCGTGTTTTGCTTTAAAACGCTATCTAAAAACTTCCGGAAAATTCCAAAATTGGTTTGATTTCTTCCGTTTATCAGTACGCTTTTATCTGCATTTACCCGTTGGTTATGCCTCTCTATTTCAAGTTGTCTGTGATCAATATAGTTTGAAACTAACTGAATTTTTTTAAGATTTTCCATCATCTCAAGCGAAAGAAACTTGATTGATGATTGTTTAATAAATATAGAACGCCTTATACGTCTGCCTCCAGACTCCTGCATCCCTCTCCAGTTTTGAAAAGAATCAGCAATTAAGCTATAAGTCGGGATTGTTGTAAAAGTATTGTCCCAATTTTGAACTCTTACAGTGGCCAGATTAATATCAATTACAGTTCCGTCTGCACCAAATTTACTGAATGTAATCCAGTCGCCAATTCTTACGATGTCGTTCACAGAAACCTGAATAGATGCCACAAAACCAAGAATCGTATCTTTAAATATCAACAGAATTATTGCTGAAGCCGCTCCTAATGAAGCTAAACTTAAAATATCTTTGCCGGTTAATTCATAAATTATGAAAATGATAGCTACTCCCCACACAAAGATTAAAATGACTTGTAAATAGCTTTCGAGTGGTTTATCTGAATATTGCTCTTTGGTTTTTAAATAGCGTTTTAAAGACCTTAAAATACTTCGAATTATTTTTACAATCAATACAACTCCATACACATTGATTGCAATATTGAATACATTTAAAATATCAGGAAACTCCTTTAGAATAAATGGAAGTATATATTTAAGGAAAAATAGAGAAATGATGTGTGCTACATATCTGGGAAAATTACTTTCAACCAAAAAATCATCAAATGTTGTTTTAGTCTTTACAGAAAACATCTTAAATCCGGAAACAATAATCTTTCTTATAATTCGGTCTGCAATAAAAGTAATTAACCCCAGTATGAACAGATTGACTGCAAGATTAAAATAAGCTGCCCAAAATTGAGAAACACCTTGATTTATAAGGTAGTCTTCAAATAAATAAGTGAACTCTTCAAATTTCATAAATTAATTTTTAAACAGAAACATACTTTTTTTCAATGTAAAAAGTGCCAAAAGGAATGACTGATGCAAATAAAACAATAAAAAGGGTTTTAAAGTTCCAATTGAGCTCATTATATACCATAAAGGCTAGGACTACATAAGCCAAAAATAAAATACCGTGTATCATTCCAACGATACTAACCATTTCAGGCTGATTTAAAAGATACTTAAGAGGCATTGCAATAAATAAAAGAACCAAAAGGGAAACACCTTCCCATAGGGCTGTAATTTTAAAAGCTTTAATCATTGTAATTTTTTTGACAAAGGTACTATAAGATTTACTCTCTTTCAATTAATATTCAGTTATTCAAGACAAACTATCCGATTGTTTATTTGCGGCGAATTTATTTTTTAATTTGATAACTAAAATGCCACCATTTAGATTGTATTGGATTAAACCCAAATAATTTTATTCTCTGATGTAATGAATTCTGTTTTTCAAAATCTTTTAAGA
>NZ_CAXBAN010000150.1:0-6100 GCF_963973675.1 uncultured Planktosalinus sp.
TGTTGATTGGAAATGAAAACTTCTTTATTTTCAAAAAAGACATCTCCATTTTTTAATTCTAAATAAAGAGAATATTCAGCAGGGGAGTATTTAAAAAGAGAATCGCAATCATCTGTTTTAGCACAGCTTGAAAATAAAAAAATTAGTGAGTTAAAAAGAAGAATGCGATTCATAACTTAAGTGTCAAGTATCAAGTTAAATATAACAAAAATTACTTCCTGCCAAAATCCGCAGGAATTTCACCCCAAGCCTTGGTTTCCCATTTTACAATTTTGGTATTGTAAGTGTTGGTCTTAAGCCACTGTTCTGCACGGGTAACAAGCTCAAAAAGGGTTTTGTTTTTTGAGGTTTGCAGGAGCTTAGTACGACATTTTTTAGCTTTTACCCAGCCCATGGCAATTTTTGAATCTGTATAAATGATGCGGTCACTGTTGATTTTTTTAAGATAGGCTAGGCCGTGAACCAAAGCTAAAAACTCTCCTATATTATTAGTACCTTGCTTGAAAGGTCCTTGATGAAAGAGTTGTTTGTGTGTTTGTGTATCAACACCGCGGTATTCCATAATTCCGGGATTTCCACTAGAGGCGGCATCTACAGCAATTGAGTATAAATTGGGTTCGCCAAATTTTTCTTTTTCAGCTTTAGAAATTGTTTTTTTGTTTAAACCTTTTCCTACATAGTCCTTGTATTCGCCTTCAAATGCTTTTTTGGCTTCAGATAGTGTGGTAAAGGATTTATATTGAGCTCCGGTAATTCCGGCAATTGCTTTTTTACATTCTTCCCATGAGTTGTAAATGCCTGCTGGGTTTCCAAACCAAACCACATAGTGTTTTTGTTTTTTTGCCATTTCTTTTTCCGCGAAAGCAAACTCTGTTTAAAGAGTCTCTCCTTTTTTAATTTGTTTTTCAATCACTTTTGGAAGCCACTTGTATTCTAATTTGTGAATCTTTTTTGCAATATCTTCAGGAGTGTCATTACTTTCAACTACTGTTTTTGCTTGAAAAATCACTTTTCCATCGTCGTATTTTTCATTGACAAAATGTATGGTGATTCCTGTTTCAGTTTCATTGTTTTCAATAACAGCTTTGTGCACGTGCATTCCATACATCCCTTTGCCGCCATATTTAGGTAAGAGTGCAGGATGAATGTTGATAATTTTGTTTGGGTAACGTTTTAGAATGTTCTCAGGAAACAGTAAGAGAAATCCGGCCAATACAATCCAGTCTATTTGGTATTCATTCAAAACTTCTAAAATTTTGTTTGAATCTTGAAAGTCTTTTTTGGAAAACACACAAACAGGAGTTTTGAGACGATTTGCCCGTGCAATCACACCTGCATTTGGATTGTTTGTAAGAACTAGACCTACTTGTGCAAAGTTATTTTTCTTGAAATAAGCAATAAGGTTTTCAGCGTTACTACCATTTCCTGATGCAAAAACTGCAATTTGGTGCTTCATGGTTAAACAATTGGTTTACGGCTGTTCATGTCTTTTTATGTTACAAAAGTAAAAGAAATAAGGCAGAGTTATTTTAAAAATTACTAAATTAGAGCCACATTTTGCAACTATCGTGTTGTTTTAAATTAAAATATTTTATTTTTGCGACTTATTAAAAATTAAAAAACAAAAAATTATGTCAGACATTGCATCAAGAGTAAAAGCGATTATCGTAGACAAATTAGGTGTAGACGAGAACGAAGTTGTAACTGAAGCAAGCTTCACAAACGATTTAGGGGCAGACTCATTAGACACAGTTGAGTTAATCATGGAATTTGAGAAAGAATTTGATATTCAAATACCAGACGATCAAGCCGAAAACATTTCAACTGTAGGTCAAGCAATTTCCTATATAGAAAACGCAAAATAAGAGATACTCCATAATGAAACTAAAGCGAGTTGTTGTTACCGGATTAGGTGCTCTTACTCCAATTGGAAACAATATTTCTGAATATTGGGACGGATTGAAGCATGGGAGAAGTGGCTCAGCGCCCATTACCTATTTTGATACCGAAAAGTTCAAAACAAAATTCGCTTGCGAACTTAAAAACTTTGTAGCTACAGATTTCTTTGACAGAAAAGAGGCCAGAAAACTGGATCGATTTGCCCAATATGCTTTAGTAGCCTCTGATGAGGCGATTAAAGATGCAAATTTGAACTTGGACAATGTTGATAAGTTTCGCGTAGGTGTTATATGGGGAGCAGGAATTGGAGGTTTAGAAACCTTTCAGGACGAGGTGTTAAACTTTGCTGCGGGCGATGGCACGCCAAGGTTTAACCCTTTTTTTATTCCCAAAATGATAGCTGATATTGCCCCAGGTCATATTTCCATTAAACATGGGTTTATGGGGCCAAATTACACTACGGTTTCTGCTTGTGCCTCCTCAGCAAACGCAATGATTGATGCCTTAAACTATATCCGTTTAGGGCACTGTGATGTGATTGTCACCGGTGGCTCTGAAGCGGCAGTTACAAAAGCAGGTATGGGTGGATTTAACGCCATGCATGCACTTTCAACCTTAAATGATACCCCGCAAACAGCCTCAAGACCTTTTGATGCTACACGTGATGGTTTTGTTTTAGGTGAAGGCTCTGGAGCGCTTATATTAGAAGAATATGAGCATGCAAAAGCCAGGGGAGCAAAAATTTATGCTGAAGTCCTCGGAGGAGGAATGTCAAGCGATGCCTACCACGTTACAGCCCCACATCCTGACGGAATTGGTGTTGAACGAGTTATGCTCAATTGCTTAAACGATGCCGGAATTTCTGCAGACGAGGTGGATGCAATCAATACTCATGGAACATCAACTCCCCTTGGAGATGTAGCGGAATTAAAAGCAATTTCAAAAATTTTTGGAGCACATGCCAATAAGATCAACATTAATTCTACTAAATCTATGACAGGCCATTTGTTGGGAGCTGCTGGAGCAATTGAAGCGATAGCATCAATTCTTGCTATGGAACACAGTTTGGTTCCTCCAACAATAAACCATACAACTGTTGATGAAAATATTGACCCTTCATTAAACCTAACCTTAAATAAGGCACAGGAAAGAGAAGTTAATGTTGCAATGAGCAACACGTTTGGCTTTGGAGGTCATAATGCCTGTATTCTTTTTAGAAAGATTGAACAGTAATTTAATTAATGAGTTCAATTCGAAACATATTCAATTCCCGTTCCGACAAGGACGGGAATTTTTTTCGTGAAATAAAAAATATCATTGGGTTCAAACCTGGAACCATTTCATTGTATGAAATGGCGGTCACGCATCGGTCCACAAATATAAAAGACAGTAAGGGCAACATTTTAAATTATGAACGCCTTGAGTTTTTAGGTGATGCTATGCTGGGCGCAGTCATAGCAGCTCACCTTTTTAAAAAAGTACCATCAGGAAACGAAGGTTACCTTACTAAGATGAGGTCAAAAGTAGTAAGTCGTGAACACCTCAATGAGTTGGGAAGAGACCTTGATTTAATTAGATTTGTTAGGACTTCAATTCCTATTGAAAGTTTTGGTCAAAACATTCATGGAAATATTTTTGAAGCCCTTGTTGGAGCAATATATTTGGACAAAGGATTTAAAAGCTGTGAAAAATTTATTCAAAAAAGAGTCATTAAGCCCTATGTAGATATTGAAAAACTAGAAGGAAAAATAATAAGTTACAAAAGCAATTTGATAGAATGGTGTCAAAAGCACAAAAAGAAATTTGACTATTTAGTTTATGATGATACCGGAAACGATACCGTAAAACATTTTGCGGTAAAGCTGAAAATTGAAGGTAAAGTTGTAGCAAAAGCAAGAGCAACATCTAAGAAAAAAGCTGAGGAACGTGCTTCAAAAAGAGCCTATTATAAACTTCAAAATAAAATTGAAAAAGAAGACTCCACTTCCAATTAATGTAAAGTTTACTTTAAATTCCACAACATAAAACTTTGAACGCGTATCTTTGTATTCTTCAAACTACTGGAATATGCAACGCCACAATCTTAATTTTACCTTGGAAGAAGAATATTTGCTCATTGCAATTCATACCAACATTGAAGCTCATACCTTGACCTTTTTAATCAATAAACATTTAAAAATTAGTTTGAAAAGAAAAACCAGAGATATTGATTTTATTAAACATGATGCACACATCTCTTTTCCAATTTATGAATATGTTGACACAAAAAGTGAAACTATTTACTTTCTTACTGAGAATAAATGTAAATCACATTCAGAAAAAGTAACAAGTGCCGGAAGCTTATTTGCTTCTGACACAGTCGTTAAAACCCATTATTTAGTGCCTGAATACAATCAGGCAGACTTTCTGTTAAAAATTGTTGATGAAAATATTCAAAATAATGTACAATTAGTACAAGCAAAACTTGCTGAGATCCCCAAGGTTAGTGCTTTTTATGAAATAGACCAAAACAAACTGAAATCAAAACAAAACTTAAATTTTGACTAATGCCGCAAAGAAAAAAAACAAAAATAGTAGCCACACTTGGCCCGGCCACTCAGAGTAAAGAAACTATCAGAGAGATGATTCTTGCAGGCGTGGACGTTTTTAGAATCAATTTTTCACATGCAAACTACACCAATGTTTTAGAGCGAATACAAACCATTAGAGAAATTGGGGAAACCCTAAACTTCACGCCTGCAATTTTGGCTGATTTACAAGGTCCTAAGCTAAGAGTAGGTATCATGAAGGAAGAAGTGATTGTGAAACCAGGTGATGAAATTCTTTTTTGTACGGGAGAAGAATTTGAAGGAAATTCCAAAAGTGTCTATATGAACTATGACACTTTTCCTAAAGACGTAAAGGTAGGGGAGATGATACTTTTAGATGATGGTAAACTGCATTTCCAGGTAATTTCAACTAACAAGAAGGATGAGGTTAAAGCTAAAGTAATTCAAGGTGGGCCTTTACGATCCAAAAAAGGTGTAAACCTACCCAACACAAAAATTTCTCTTCCGGCAATGACTGAAAAAGATATTGAAGACGCGATATTTGCCATCAAGCAAGAAGTTGATTGGATTGCATTGTCGTTTGTAAGAGATGCAGAAGACCTTCAAATACTCAAAAGTCTAATTAAAGAACACGCATCTCATAAAATTCCCATCATAGCCAAAATAGAAAAACCGGAAGCAGTTAAAAACATAAAGCGAATTATCGCTCACTGTGATGGATTAATGGTTGCCAGAGGAGATTTGGGTGTTGAGATTCCGGCAAATGAAGTTCCGTTAATTCAAAAAGAATTGGTGCTTGTTGCCAAAAACGCACGCATTCCTGTTATCATTGCCACACAAATGATGGAAACCATGATTACCTCTTTGACACCCACTCGAGCCGAAGTTAATGATGTAGCAAACTCTGTTATGGACGGTGCTGATGCAGTGATGTTATCAGGTGAAACTTCGATAGGGAATTTTCCGGTTCAGGTTGTTGAGACAATGGCAAAAATCCTTAAAACAGTTGAAAACTCTTCCCTCATTCATGTTCCTCAAGAACCACCACAAATAAAAACCATTAGATATGTTACTAAATCGGTATGTTATCATGCCGCTTTGATGGCAAATGAAATAGAAGCAAAAGCAATCTGTACACTTACCAACAGCGGATATACCGCTTTTCAAATATCTGCTTGGAGGCCACATGCACATATTTTAGTGTTCAGCTCAAACAAAAACATCATTACCCGAATGAATCTGCTTTGGGGTGTGAGGGCTTTTCATTATGATAAATTTGTTAGCACAGACACCACCGTTGACGATGTTAATAAAATTGCACTTGAAAAAAACTTTGTGGAAAAGGGGGATTTCTTAATCAACCTTGCTGCCATGCCTATTAAAGATAAAGGAATGGTGAACACCTTGCGGGTTTCTCAGGTTTAATTAAAAATCAAACTCCAACTGTACAGAAACCGCTTTTTCAAGCGGTTTTTGCTTTGTTTCGGTATTGAGATTGGAAAGCGATATGCCAAGCAATCGCACAGAATTAGAAACTTTTTCCTGAAAAAGCAACTCCTTGACAGTTTCCAAAATCAATGCCTTGTCTGAAATAAAATAAGGCAATGTCTTACTGCGGGTTTGTAATGTAAAATCACTGTATTTAATTTTTA
>NZ_CAXBAN010000151.1:0-6025 GCF_963973675.1 uncultured Planktosalinus sp.
TTGTTTTCGGTTTTGGATGACCACCTCATCCAGATTGGCTTCCGGCAACAGCCAGTGTTTTAGGGCTGTAGGGCCCACGATTTTCAGGGTGTCAGTTTTAAAGCCCACATAACTGACAATCAGGTTTTGATAGTCTTTTTTATACGGGATTTCGAAGTTCCCATCAACGTCTGTGATGGTTCCCACCGAAGTGTTTTCCCAAAAAACATTGGCCCCCGCCAGGGGCAGGTTGTCATTGGTCGTGGAAGCTTCATAAATGGTTCCGGTAATTTTTTCTTGTGCTGTAAGATTTAGGCTCAATAGGAACAAGGCGAGCCACATGGTTTTATACATTCGTATCTAAATTTAAACATGAGTACTGACCGCAGATGCGGATACATTATCTATAAATTCAGCTACTTTTAAATAATAAAAACCTGGTATAAGGACTGCCGGTCTTCATCAAAGTCCGGAGGAAGGTACTGCAAGTCAAGGCGTTGTTCTTTTGTTGAACTAGCTGTGAAAAGCGCAACCAAATTGGTAGTGTTATTAAATACAGGCAGTTTCAAAGAAACATCAAAAGATTTATTTGCAAACTCTTTATCGGTTTGTATCTGGTAGTACACATCTGCACAGCAGTCAACCTCTTGCGGGGAGTCATCACAGGAATCTTCAGCTTCCACATCCCCACAATCCATTTTTTCCACCCCGAATGCCAGGGCTATATCCACCACCACACCTTCACAAAAATGTTGTCCATAGGTCAAGCCGGTTGTGCTTAACAACAGCATCAAGGAGAGTAGTATGGAAGTGGTTTTTTGCATAAGAAAACAAATTTACAAAAAAATGTAAGGATTGGAGGGTTTTAACTGCTATACAAATTGAATTAAGTATAATGCGCTATCAAAATTTGCTTTTTACTTTATTCATAATGCTTTTAGAATACTATACAATACACCGGACAACTACCCGCTCAAACTTCTATCCGATTTGGGCCCGCTTCAAACGCAAGGCGTTGGCAATCACTGATACCGAGCTAAAGCTCATGGCCAGGGCTGCAATCATTGGGGAGAGTAAAATACCAAAGACAGGAAACAAGACTCCCGCGGCGATGGGCACGCCCAGTGTATTGTAAATAAGCGCGAAGAATAAATTTTGTTTGATGTTACGCATTACTTTTTTACTGAGCATTTTCGCTTTAACCACGCCCTGAAGGTCGCCTTTGACCAGGGTGATTTTGGCGCTTTCAATGGCCACATCGGTTCCTGTGCCCATGGCGATGCCGATATCTGCCTGCGCCAGTGCAGGTGCGTCGTTGATGCCGTCTCCTGCCATGGCGACTTTTTTGCCTTCACTTTGCAGGCGTTTTACTTCGTTTAGCTTGTCTTCAGGCAGCATCCCGGCTTTAAATCCTGAGAGGTGTAGCTCGTCAGCAACGGCTGCTGCTGTGTTTTCATTGTCGCCGGTGAGCATATACACTTCCACCCCAGCGTCCATCAATTCCTGAATGGCCTGACGGCTGGTTTTTTTGATGGGGTCTGTAATGGTGATGTAGCCCGCCACTTCGTTTTCCACAGCGAGATAGGAGACTGTTTTTCCTTTTTGTTGTTCTGTTTCTACTTGCTTTTTTACTTTAGAAGTAATTTCTGCTTTCACCTGAGCCATCAATTTGTCATTCCCCACGGCAATCTGTTTTCCGTTGACTTCGCCGGTGACCCCTTTTCCGGTGACGGCATCAAAGTCACTTGATTTGGTTACCTGAAGGTTTTTTTCTTTCGCGAAAGCGACTGTTGCCTCCGCCAGTGGATGTTCACTGTTTGCATTGACCGAAGCAATCAACTTCAGTACTTCTTCCTCTGTAAATGAATCGGACACCGCAACTGCTTTTTCCACGGAAGGTTTTCCTTCAGTGATGGTTCCGGTTTTATCAATGATCAGGGTGTCGATTTTGTCCATTTGTTCCAGAGCCTGCGCATTTTTAATCAGCACCCCGTTTTGTGCCCCTTTCCCTACCCCTACCATTACGGACATGGGGGTCGCCAACCCCAATGCACAGGGACAGGCGATGATGAGTACGGCAATGGCATTGATGAGTGCATAGGCATAGCTGGGTTCGGGGCCGTAGATGGCCCAAACGATAAAAGTAAGTATGGAGATGATGACCACAATGGGCACAAAAACCCCGGATATTTTATCGGCCAGTTTTTGAATGGGTGCCTGCGAACGGCTGGCTTCATTGACCATTTTGATGATCTGTGCCAGCAGGGTTTCGTTCCCCACTTTTTCAGCAGTCATGGTGAAACTGCGGTTTCCATTGATGGTTCCGGAGCTTACTTTGTCACCTTCCTTTTTATCCACGGGAATGGGCTCTCCCGTAATCATGGATTCATCCAGACTGCTGTTTCCGCTTTTGATGATTCCATCCACCGGTACTTTATCACCCGGTTTGACACGCAGTTCATCCCCTTTTTGAATCTTGTCTGCTGCGATTTCTTCTTCCTCACCATCCACGATGCGAATGGCTTTATTGGGTGCCAGTTTCAACAGTTCCTTAATGGCCGAATTGGTTTTGCTGTGTGCACGTGCTTCCAGTAACTGTCCCAGCAATACCAAGGTGAGAATGACCGTGGCCGCTTCAAAATACACATGTACGGTTCCCATATGGGTTTTGAATTGATCGGGAAAAATATCGGGAATCAGTAAGCCTACCACACTGAAGACCCAGGCCACCCCGGCACCAATGGCAATGAGGGTAAACATATTGAGGTTCCAGGTCACGATGGAGCGCCAGCCACGTTCAAAAAACATCCAGGTGGCATAAAACACTACCGGTATGGAGAGCAGCAGTTGCAGCCAGTTCCAGTATTTCATCTCCATCCAGTCATACAAAGGATTGCCCGGAATCATTTCAGACATGGCGATGATAAAAATAGGCAGGGTAAAAACGACTGCTATTTTGAACTTTTTGAGGAGTTTGTTATAGGTCTTTTTTTCTGCAGAGAGGTCGGCTTCTTTTGGAACCAACTCCATCCCGCATATAGGGCAGTTTCCGGGTTCGTCTTTGACCACTTCGGGGTGCATGGGGCAGGTGTATCCTCCCCCCTGACCCCCTCCCAAGGAGGGGGAGGACAGTTCTTCTACCAAATCCATGCCACACACGGGGCAATCGCCGGGTTCGTCATAGGTTTTATCCCCTTCGCAATGCATGGGGCAGTAAAAGGTACCTGTGCCTTTTCCTTTTGGGGTTTCTTTTTTGTGTTCATGATTTTCATGCTCATGTTTTTCAGCGCCGGGAAGATGAATCTGATAGTTTCCGCCTCCTTCTTTTAAGGCTTTTTGAAACATATCGATTTCAATATGGGTTTCCATTTCGATGGTTGCTTCTGCTTTTTCCAAATCAACAGTTGCGTTTTTGACGCCTTTTACTTCAGACAGAGTTTTTTCTACATGGGAGCGGCAGCCGTTGCAGGTCATTCCGGTTATTTGATAGGTGTGTTTCATAACGTTCAACTTTTAGTTTAACAAAAATACGGCTTGTTAAACAGAAGGACTTATGATATTCTGGCAAAGACTTCTGTTTTTATGGCAACTAAACCTTATCCAGGGCTTTGCGGTTTGCTATACTTTTTTGTTTGTATTCGGAGGGACTGCAGCCTGTAGCTTGTTTGAACCGTGAAGAAAGATAGGCGGCACTGCTGTAGCCCAAATCGTAAGCAATTTCAGCAATACGCATTTCGCCGTATTCCAACAACTCTTTAACGCGTTCCATCTGCAGGTCGTTGTAAAAGTTTTGAATGCTCTTCCCTTCTACTTTTGTAAAAAGATTACTGAGGTGGCTGTAATCCATACCGAGTTGGGATTTTAGTATTTCAGAGAGGTTTTTATTCCCGAATGCTTTTTCTTTATACACCAGTTCGATGAGAATGGATTTGACCTTGTTGACTAGTTGTTCATTTTTATCAGGGAGTAAAGAAAAGCCAACCTGATCTAATTCAGCAATGAATTTTTCTTTGTCAACGGGCGTAAGTGGTTGTTCTAAAACTACTTCTCCCAGAGAAATTTTGGAGTAAGGAATTTCCAACCGTTGCAGAATATCTTGAAGTGTTAACTTGCAGCGGTCACAAACAACGTTTTTTATATGAAGGGTCGTTTGCAAAATCTAGTAAATTAAACCACCTGCCGGATCAGCAGGTGGTTTATATATAAATATTATTCTTCCATTTCGTGGTGATTGCCACTTTCACCGTCTTTGGGCTCAGTAAGGCTCATTTCCATTTCGTGGTCATACTGGCAGCAGTTGGGCAATTCTTTGTAAGCTTCTTCACTTCCTGCCACTTGATCGGTATCGTAACCTGAGGCTGCAATCGCATTGTGGATGGCCATTTCATCAGTTTTGGAGTCGTCATAAGCCACGTCAATTTTTTTCAGGTCGATGTTCCAATCGGCTTTGATGACACCATCCACACTCGTGGCGGCTTTTTCGATGGTTTTTTTGCACATGCCGCAGTTACCGCGTACACCAAAAGTGGTTTCGGCCATTGCTATTTCTTTGACTTCTTCAGTCACCTCTGTGTTTTCTTGTTTTTCTTCTGTTTGGTTTTTGCAGGAAGTCATTCCTATCATCGCTACCACAGCGATACTTAATAGTACTTTTTTCATGGTTTTTAAATTAAAGGGTTATTAATTGCTTTCAAATTTAGTTATTATTCTTGTTTATTCGATCCAAATATGCTTTCATCAAGGCGATTTCTTCTTTTTGGAGTTTGCTAATATCCTCTGCCAGCTTTTTGGTTTCGGGGTCTTGTAAATTGGCATTGTCACTGGTCAAAATCGCTGAAGAATGATGCGGAATCATCGCTTTCATATACTGCACATCTGATATCCCTGTTTGGTTCCGCATCATATAATATACAGCCCCAAAGCCAACAATAGATACCACTAATATTAGTGCGTTCAACTTTTTGTTTTTGTACATGCCCCACATATACAAGAGCATAACAATTGCCATTGGGGCAATCATCAGCAGTGTCATATAGGTGCGCATGGTGCTGAGCATCACATGGTCTATACTGGCTGCATTCAAAAACATCACGGCATACATAATCACAAAAGAGGTAGCCATCATTAATGCAAATTTTAAATAACTTTTCATATTTTATGCATTTTAATTATTGGTTTCATTTACAACAAAAGGAAAATTTATTTTAACTTTTTCCCACTCCAGTGAAAATATTCCTTTTGATTCGTCTTCTTTATGAATTTTGTACTCCAATTCTTCCTTAATGTCTTCTGAAAATTCAGGAGCTACTTTAAATCTAACGACATCTTCACTTTCGTCGTAATCATCTTTGCCGTGTTGGTTCCAGTTTTTATTAAAGATCACTGTCCATTCACCTTTAGTCGGAATAAGAAAAAATCCATATTTCCCTTTGGGCAAAACCTGATCTGAAATGGTTAAATCTTTTGAAGTTTCCACCCAGGTTGCCATATGTGCTCCCGCTTGCCATACCTCATCATAAGCCAATAGTCCTCCAAAAACAATTCTGTTCCTCACCCTTGGAGACGAGTAATCAATATGTATATGTGCTCCCCCTATGGTTTCCATGGTTGATGTATGCGGGCTTTTGGACGCACCAACTTCTGTTTTTACTTCACTGTGATTGTGTTCGTCAACAGCCTCATCTTTTTCTTTATTTGATTGACAAGAAATGATGAAAATTGTGAGCACTAAAATTATTATCTTTTTCATATATTTTTTTATTTAATTTCTTCTAAAACTTCTCCACAACGCAACATCATACTTCCAAAATACGGATTTTTTATCTCTTTTGAAAGGCTGAGCCAGTCAGCACCGGTATCATTATTGGCCATGGGGCAATGTTGTACATAAATTGCTTCTGATGGTGCCCCAAAACTTTTAGCCATGGCAACCATCACATCAGAAACCTGATGGAATTGTTTTCTTAAACTTTCCATATCTGAAGCGTGTTCAACGTGATTTAAACTTTTTTCCAGTGCTTCAGAAAAAGGTGTCCAGCTCTCAAGA
>NZ_CAXBAN010000152.1:0-5994 GCF_963973675.1 uncultured Planktosalinus sp.
CCAATAATCGCAGCAATTATTATCCTAATAATCCTATCTGCAGTACCCATGTTTTTTTTCATAAAAAAATGAATTAAATGATAGTTAAAAGTACTATTATTTTTTAATCTATTGCAAATGATTTTAACTTCTCATAAAAGGGCAAACATTCCTCCAATAAAGGCTTCAGTTTTTCTGGGAAAGGAGTGGACTTAGGTTGGTAAGCATTAAATCCTGAAGATTTATGGATGTTGCCATACCAGTATTTGGCCCAGCAACCATCCTCGGGTCTTGCGCCGGGAGTCCAGCTCAGCATATCAGGGTCAAACGGGATGTTTATCGCGGCACATAATTTTTGTAATTGCTCCTTTGGATTGCGCAAAACGGACTTTGAATCCAACACAATTACCGGTAAATTTTCAGCTTGTAATTGATCGACTATATCAAGGTGTAACTTATAACCCACATCATAGAGTGTGTGGGTTTCAACAACTTCAGCATAGGAGGGTAGCATTTCAAGGGGGTCTCTTGTAAGAATGACGTTGACCAATTGTTTTAAAAAAGAGCGGTCGAGCTCAGGCAGAAGGTGGTGGGTCATGTTTTTAAAAAACAGCAAGGGTTGATCCCTATTGGTTAGCATCATATCCACGACTTTGCTGCCATCGGTTTCCATGGTGTTTATGATTTCTTCAGCTCCGGGATGGTATTCTTTGGCTTTACTGTTTCTTAAGTAGTAACCATACAGAGGTTCGTCAAAAACTTTGGTGTCTGTTCGTTGCGCAAAAGAATACATCATTGCTGTAGAAATGTTACGCGGACCTGACCATAACGAAATGCGGGTGACAGGTGCTTCCATCTAATGGGATTTAATTTCGTGTTCAATCAAATCCTGATAGAGCCTACTCAACTTTTCGGTAAGTGGTCTTCGTTTTCCATCACCAATGGTTTTACCATCTATTTTTGTAACGGGCGTAAGACCTCCAAAGGTGCCTGTGACAAAGGCTTCATCAGCGCCATATACATCAAATAGCGAAAAGTTTTTCTCTTTGCAAACGATATTGTTTTGTTCACAGAGCGTAATCACATTTCCCCGGGTAATGCCGTTCATACAGTATTGACCGGTAGAGGTCCAGACCTCACCGTCTTTTACCATAAAAAAGTTAGTGGCATTGCAGGTGGACACAAAACCGTGGATGTCGAGCATCAAGGCTTCATCGGCACCGGCTTCCAGGGCTTGAATAAGAGCTTGCACCTCATGTAATTTACTATGGCAGTTGAGTCGTGGGTCAAGATAATCAGGCGAACCTCTGCGAAATGTGGAAGTAAACAGCGTGACTCCTTTGGTTTTTGTCTCTGTAGAGGCGGCTTTGTGTTCTGCAATAATGACCATATTGGGACCTGATATGGTAAGTCTCGGATCTTGTGAGGGCGTTTTTTTGATGCCTCTTGTAAGCATGACCCTAACGTGGATGTGGTCATTCATGCTGTTTGCATCCAGCGTGGTTTGAATGTTTTGCAACAACTCCTCCCGGCTAAACGGAAGTGAGATTCCCACCACCTTTGCCGATTGCCACAAACGGTCAAGATGCTTGTGTACAAATATCATTTTCCCTTGATGCACTCTGAAGGCTTCCCACACTCCGTCGCCCACGAGATAACCACTGTCAAAAACGGAGATTTTTGCTTCGTTGCGGTGGTGCAGTTGGCCATTGATGAAAATTTTGATGTCTTTATTACGCGAATCTTCTAGAGCGTTGTGGGTGCCGTGGGTCATGGTTGAAAATTAAAACTTAAATGTAATAAAAAACCCGAGAAGAATTACTTTTCGGGTTTTAGAATGATTTGTAAATTTCTTTTTAAAGCTCCAACGCTTTTTTTACATTCTTATTCATTAATAATTCTTCAGGACTTTCCAAAGCCTCTTTTATGGCCACTAGGAAACCAACAGATTCTTTTCCATCGATAATGCGGTGGTCATAAGATAATGCTACATACATCACTGGAGCAATTACGATTTCTCCGTTTTTTACAACGGGTCGCTCTACGATGTTGTGCATTCCCAGAATCGCACTTTGAGGTGGATTGATGATGGGTGTTGAAAGCATCGAGCCAAATACTCCACCATTGGTAATGGTGAAAGTGCCTCCGGTCATCTCGTCAACGGTGATTTCACCTTCTCTTGCACGAATTGCCAAATGTTTTACTTCGTTTTCAACCCCTCTGAAAGAAAGGTTTTCAGCATTTCTAATCACAGGAACCATCAATCCTTTAGGTCCTGAAACTGCAATGCTGATGTCTTTATAATCGTAAGTAATTTTATAGTCGCCGTCTATCATTGAGTTGACATCCGGATACATTTCCAGAGCTCTAACAACAGCAAGGGTGAAAAAGGACATAAAGCCAAGACCCACACCATGCTTGCTTTTAAATTCTTCTTTATATTTTTCACGCAAGTCAAAAATAGCAGTCATGTCCACCTCATTGAAAGTGGTCAACATAGCAGTTTCATTTTTAGCACTTACCAGACGTTCAGCTACTTTGCGACGCAGCATGGAAAGTTTTTTGCGTTCTTCACCGCGTTTTCCGGGACCTGGAGTTCCCATTGCCGGTTTTGAGGCTTGTGAAGCATCTTCTTTAGTGATACGACCATCACGTCCTGATCCACTTACTTCATCGGGAGAAATTCCTTTTTCATCAAGAATTTTCTTAGCAGCGGGTGAGGGAGTGCCAGAGGCATAAGAGGCCTCTTTCTTATCTTCTTTGGAAGAGGTTTTTTCTTTTGGTGCTGATTTTTCTTCTTTAGCTGCTTTTTTCTCTTCAGCAGGTGCTTTGTTTTCTTTTTCTTTTGATGAGCCTGAAGGAGCTTCTGCACTTGTATCGATTAAGCATACAATTGCTCCTACTTCCACTGCATCACCTTCTTCCGCTTTAAGTGTGATGGTCCCGCTGGCTTCTGCTGGAAGTTCCAGAGTTGCTTTGTCGCTGTCAACTTCGGCGATGGCTTGGTCTTTTTCTACATAATCGCCATCAGCTACCAACCATTGTGCAATTTCTACTTCGGTGATGGATTCTCCCGGTGAGGGAACTTTCATTTCTAATATCATGGGTGATTGTTTTAAAGGTAACCTATTTTCAATTTGATCTTTAATTAATTTTAACTATTCCAAAGTTAATGATTTATCAAAAACGCTGTCAATAAGACGTTGGTGGCGACGTTTGGAACGCACTGCACTTCCGGCAGCCGGTGCGCTGTAAAACTTACGGCTGCAAATCCTGAAGTTTTTAGCTTCTTCAAAATGCATCATTAAAAAGCTGTAAGCACCCATGTTTCTGGGTTCTTCCTGAGCCCAAACAACATCATCTGCATTTTTATATTTTTTAATGAAAGCACGCATCTTGTCAACCGGCAAAGGAAATAATTGTTCTAGTCTAACCAATGCGACATCGTCTCTTTTATTTTCTTCTTTAACCTCAAGCAAATCATAATAAAATTTTCCTGTGCAGAATACTAACGATTTCACTTTTTTGATATTTGCTGTGGGGTCATCTATCATTTCCTGGAAGCTTCCATTGGCCATCTCTTCTTTAGAAGAAACTACTTTGGGATGGCGCAATAAACTCTTGGGAGTAAAAACTATCAATGGTTTTCTGTAATCTGTTTTCATTTGTCTCCTTAACAAGTGAAAAAGGTTAGCCGGAGTGGTAACATCAGCTACAAACATATTGTCACGAGCACAGAGTTGAAGGTAACGTTCCATTCTTGCTGAACTGTGTTCGGCACCTTGACCTTCATACCCATGGGGGAGTAGCATTACCAGTCCGTTTTGAAGTTTCCATTTGTCTTCTGCAGCAGATATGTATTGGTCTAGCATAATTTGAGCTCCGTTACTGAAATCTCCAAATTGTGCTTCCCAAATGGTGAGTGTATTTGGACTGCCCATGGCATAGCCATAATCAAACCCTACAACTCCATATTCTGAAAGTAGCGAGTTGTAAATGTAAAAATCACCTTGTTGATCTTGTATTTGGTTGTGAAGTATAATTTCTTCTTCACTGTCTTCAACTTTAATAACGGCATGTCTGTGTGAGAAAGTACCCCGCTCAACATCTTGACCACTGATACGAACATCATAACCCTCAGATAGCAGCGATCCATAAGCGAGAAGTTCACCCATAGCCCAGTCAAGTTTATTGTCTTTAAAATACATAGCTTCACGCGCTTCAATAAGCCGTTCAATTTTTCTCAAAAACTTTTTTTCTTTAGGAAGCTGAGTGATTATTTTGGCTATTGTGTCTAACTTTTGGATATCAAAAGAAGTGTCAGTGGTTTTTCGCATTTCTTGATTGTCTGCAGACTTAAAACCTTCCCATTCATCTTGCATAAATGGTGTGACGACGGTTTTGTCTTGCTTTCTTGAAATTTCTAGTTTTTCCTCTAACTGGTTTTTATAATCTTCCTCTATTTTGGAAACATGATTTTTGTCGATGACACCTTCTTTTAGAAGTTTTTCAGCATAAATGTCGCGCGGATTTTTATGTTTAGCAATTGCTTTATAGAGCTTTGGTTGTCTGAAACGAGGTTCGTCTCCTTCATTATGACCATATTTTCTATATCCTAATAAATCAATGAATACGTCTCTTCCATATTTCATTCGATATTCGAGCGCAAAATTTGAAGCGTGAACTACGGCTTCTACATCATCAGCATTGACGTGAAGTACAGGCGATAGAGTGACTTTTGCAATATCTGTGCAATAGGTTGAAGATCTTCCGTCAAGATAGTTTGTTGTAAAACCTACCTGGTTATTGATTACGATGTGAATGGTCCCACCGGTTTTGTATCCGTCGAGTTGGGCCATTTGTACAACTTCATATACGATGCCCTGGCCTGCAATGGCTGCATCACCGTGCACAACAATTGGTAATACTTTTTGAAGGTCACCTTTGTAGTGTTTGTCTTGTTTTGCACGTGCAATACCTTGCACTACTGCACCAACAGTTTCTAGGTGAGAAGGGTTTGGTGCAATATTGATGTTAATTTGTTTTCCATTTTGAGTTTCTCTGTTTGAGGTCCAGCCTAAGTGGTATTTTACATCGCCGTCAAAAAGTTCTTGTTCATAATCTTTTCCATCAAATTCACTAAAAATATCTTGTGCGTTTTTTCCAAAAATATTTACAAGAGTATTCAAACGGCCCCGGTGGGCCATACCCATAACAAAATGTTCTACTCCAAGATCTGCTGCTTTCTCAATAATTTTATCTACAGCTGGGATGAAGCTTTCGCCACCTTCCAAAGAAAATCTTTTTTGACCAACATACTTGGTATGTAAAAAATTTTCAAAAGAGACTGCTTCATTAAGTTTTTTAAGAATGTGTTTTTTTTCAGTTTCTGAAAATTGCGGATGATTGTCATTAATATGAAGCCAATTTTGAATCCATTGAATTTCTTCTGGTTTTCTGATGTGTGAATATTCAACACCTATGGATTGACAGTAAATATTTGATAAATGACTTATAATTTCCTGAAGACTTGCAGAGCCAATTCCTATTAATTCACCAGCGTTGAAAACTGTATCCAAATCTTTTTCGGTTAAACCAAAATTTTCAAGATCTAGTGTGGGAGCATATTTTCTTCGTTCTCTCACAGGATTAGTCAAAGTGAATAAGTGCCCGCGGGAACGATAACCTTCGATTAAATTAATAACTCGAAATTCTTTTTCAAGATTTTGAAGCTGTGGCTCACAATAGGCATCCGGATTTTCAATAGTTACTCCATTTGATGAACTACCGTTTTGACCAAAATCAAATCCTTGAAAAAAAGCTCGCCAACTAGGCTCTATAGCATCCGGGTTTTCTAAATATTGGTCGTAGAGATCAGCAAAATGTTGTGAATGTGCTGCGTTTAAGAAGGAAAATTTATCCATAATCTGGGTACGTACTTAACGTTTTAAGTAAATTGGTACAAAACAGTAAAATAGACCAAACCAAATAAAACTTTTTCATATCAAACCCTCA
>NZ_CAXBAN010000153.1:0-5992 GCF_963973675.1 uncultured Planktosalinus sp.
GCAGTACATCAAAATGCGCGAACAGGCGTTTGAAAATGATGGCTTACCCGAGCTACCACCCACAGCCTATGACATTAATGGTACTTGGGATCGAAACCGCTATACAGATTGGCAAAAAACGCTAATTGGGGGTACTGCATACAAAAATCATTACCAGGCTACCTACACTGGGGGGAGTATAAAAAACAAGTTCTTGGTGAGTGGTAATTATTTAAATGAAACAACCGTGTTTCCGGGTGATTCAAAATACAGGAGAGCTTCTTTTTTGGCAAATTTCAACCACCTTTCTGATAATGATCGCTTGCAATTTGATGTTTCGCTCAATTACAGTGTGGATGACAATGACCTTCCTGCAACAGATTTCACAAGTGAGGCGAGGTTGTTAGCTCCAAATGCACCTGAATTATATGATGCTGAAGGAAACCTTAATTGGGAAAACAGTACTTGGAACAATCCTCTACGTCACCTGGAATCAACTTATTTGGCAAAGGCAAATAACCTGATTTTAAATGCTGCTTTTCGATATAAAATTTTCAAAGAACTTGATTTTAAATCCACTATGGGGTACAATCAGTTTCACCTTAAAGAGAGTAGAACAAATCCCCACACACTTTTTGACCCTGCATTTGGTTTAGACAGCGGTTTTTCTTCAATCTTTTTGAATACTGGAGAAAGGAGCTCGTGGATTTTTGAACCCAGCCTCGTTTGGAACAAAGAGTTTGGAAAAAGTAAATTAAATGTATTGGTTGGCACAACATTTCAGGACCAACAACAAAACAGCTTAAAATTACAGGCCACAGGTTTTAATAGTAATAGTCAGATTTACAATATAGCTGCTGCTTCAACTGTGGATATACGTAGCGATGAAGAGAATGAATACAGATACAATGCAATCTTTGGAAGGGTTAACTACAATTATAATGGAAAATACATACTGAACCTTACCGGCCGTAGAGATGGATCCAGCCGTTTTGGGCCGGGCAACCGCTTTGCGAATTTTGGTGCCATTGGGGCTGCTTGGATTTTTTCAGAAGAGGAATTTGTTCAAAATAATTTGAATTTTCTGAGTTTTGGAAAAATTAGGGGCAGCTATGGTACAAGCGGTAACGACCTTATTGGTGATTATGCATTTCTCAATACATACTCCACGGGGGGTACAAACTATGAAGGCATACCCATTGTGGAGCCTACGCGCTTGTTCAATCCCAAATTTGCTTGGGAAATAAATAAAAAACTCGAATGGGCAGTTGAAATGGGCTTATGGAATGATAGGGTTTTCATAACCACCGCTTATTATAAAAATAAATCTTCTAACCAATTGATTGGTGTTCCACTTCCGGGAACAACGGGCTTTAATAATTTACAGGCAAATTTTGATGCTACCGTTCAAAATACAGGACTTGAACTGGATGCCAGGATAATTCCGGTTCAATCTGCAAAATTTAAATGGGTTTCTTCATTCAACTATTCATCTCCTAAAAACAAATTAGTGGCTTTTGATAATCTGGAATCATCAACTTTTGCAAATAGGTTACGCGTGGGCAAACCCCTCAATATTGCTTTGGTATATCAATACAATGGGGTTAACCCCGAAACAGGGGTCTATGAATTTGAAGATTTTAATAATGACGGAGAGATTACAGGTACAGATGACAAACAAAAGGTGGTTGACTTAAGTGTCGATTATTTTGGAGGCTGGAGCAATCATCTGGCCTATAAAAATATATACTTGGATTTTAGTTTTCAATTTGTCAAACAAAAAGGGTATAACTACCTGTTCCATTATCCGCTTCCCGGGGAAGCAGTAAACCAGTCAGTGGAGATTTTAAATAATTGGCAAGAGCCAGGGGATCAAGCATCCATTCAGGGGTATTCTGCGGGTTTCAATATTGATAAACTGTTTGGTCATGCTTTTCATAGATCAAGTGATGCTGCTGTTAGCGATGCTTCCTTTGTTCGGCTTAAAAACATTGAAGTCGGATATAATATCCCTACAAAATGCTCAAAAGGCTTTAACTGTAAGGTGTTTCTCAAAGGGCAAAATGTATTGACTTTTACCAAATTCAAAGGCCCCGATCCTGAAAACGCAATGTATAGCAGATTACCTCCATTAAAGCTGTTTTCTATGGGATTACAATTAACTCTTTAAATCAAAAATCATGAAATATTTTATAAAATACACTACAATTAAAACTGCAGTTTTAATGCTGATTATAGGAACATTTATTTCCTGTGAACCATTTATTGATGTAGAGCTACCTTCACACTTGTTGACACAGGAAGCTATTTATGAAAATCCGGAAACTACCCGTGCCGCACTTTCAAACATTTACAGTAAACTCAGGGATAATACAATTATAACTGGATCCCAAGCAGGTATTTCAAACCTGTTAAGCTTGGCAGCTGATGAAATGACATATTATGGCACACAACCACTACCTGATCAAGATTTCTATAACAATGCCATTTTACCTGGAAACCCGGTCGTTTTATCATTTTGGAATCAAGGCTACAACCTTATATATGCTGCAAATGATATAATTGAAGGCGTGACAAATAGTTCCGGTCTAACCCCTGAAGAAAAAGAGGTCTTTATCGGGGAAGCTTTATTTATTAGGGCATTTATACATCATTATCTTACGCTCCTTTTTGGCGATATTCCATACATCACCACTACCGATTACCTTGAGAATACCAATGTATCGCGACAATCTGTAGAAACGGTTTATGAAAACATAATCTCAGACCTCCAGACAGCAAGAGACCTACTGCCCGTTGAAAATGTCGAGCTTAAAACCAGGCCCAATAGATGGGTGGCAACAGCTATGTTGGCGCGTGTTTTCCTATACCAGGAGAGATGGCCTGAAGCTTTGGAAGAAGCTACAGTGGTTATAAATAATTTTCAATGGGAAGAAAATATCAATCACGTATTTCTAAATACCAATCCGGGTACAATTTGGCAATTGATGCCTGAGTCTGAGGCAGTAAATACGCTGGAAGCACAAACGTTTATTTTCACAACGGCACCGCCACCGTTAAGGGCCTTAAATCAAAATATAGTGGATTCGTTTGAAAGCAATGACTTGAGAAAAACTGCCTGGATAGGTGAGGTCTCAAATGGCACGGAGTCTTGGTTCCATCCATATAAATACAAATTGTTGCCCGGTTCTGGCAGTAATAATGAATATTCGATTGTATTTCGCTTAGCAGAACTTTATCTAATCCGGGCCGAAGCGCACGCACATTTAAACAACATCCCCCAAGGAGTATCAGATTTAAATAAAACAAGAAATAGGGCAGGTCTTGCAAATGCAATGGCTAATGATAGTGAAAGTTTATTAGTTGAAATTTTCAATGAGCGTAAAAAGGAACTGTTCACTGAAATGGGGCACCGATGGTTTGATTTAATTCGATCCAACAAGGCAAATACTGTATTGGGGCCATTAAAACCGGGCTGGAACAATACAGATGTATTGCTTCCGCTTCCGGAACAAGAATTATTGCTCAACCCCAATTTACTTCCTCAAAATCCCGGATATTAAAATAAAATAAAATGAAAATAGTAAAGAATAATCAAGAGCCTTCAATAGGTACAATTTCGATAGCAGTAATTTTTTTCATGGTTTTTTGGTTGGCTGCCCCGCTTATGGGGCAGTCATCACCAAAAAAAGACCTTCAAGTTTCAGATTTTTCACTTTGGTATAAGTTAACCCCGATTGAGCTGTCAACAAATGGAAATTGGGTGTCATTTGTTAAATTATATAAACATCAAAATGACACAGTATTTGTAAAAAACACAAACAATGAAACCCAATATTTCATACCCGCTGCAACTTCTGGAAGGTTTTCAGAAAACAGCAAATGGTATGCGGCATTAAACAAAGAGGCCATATTAAAACTGATAGCGCTTCAAGAAAGCGGTGAAGTTAATATCAAAAATGTTCGGTCACACTCATTTTCAAAGGACGGCCGGTTTTTAGGATATATTCAATCAGGTTTAGACGAAAATCCCCATTCACAAGTCTTTACTTTAAAAGATTTAGAAGGCAATCGCGAATATGTTTTCAATGACATTAAAGATTTTGTTTTTGATACAAAATCAAATTCAGTGCTGTTATATCGTCATACCCCAGCTGTAAGGGAAATCAAATTAGTAAGCCTGATAAATCCTGACGATGAAATTGCATTACACCGTTCAGAGATAGGTGAATACACAAGTTATGTCTTTTCAAAAGATGGCTCGTCTGTGGCATTTATGGAATCGATGGTAGTAATGGATTCTACCAAACCGCTTAACTATAAGGTTCATTGGATAAGGGATATAAAGCACCCAAAAAGTAGTTCCATTTTTAACCCTTTAGAAAATGATATACTTGATTCCCCGGTATGGGTACAACAAGACTTCTTCTTTAAAATGACCATTGCTGATGATAACAAAAAACTATTCTTTCATATTGACTTTGAGCAAAATGAATTAGAAGAAAACGAGAATCAAAGTTCTCCTGTAGAAGTATGGAATGCAGCAGACAGGTTTACATACCCATCCTACCAAAGGATTAAAAAAAATGTTACAAACCCTAATATTTTAGTTGCTTGGTGGCCTGATAAAAACAAACTGGTGAAATTGGGAAACAAGACCTATTCTAAAAGTTTGCTTTCTCCAAATCAAAAATATGTTTTCACTTACAGTGAAATTGATTACCGTCCCCATTTTGTTTACAATGATGAATTAACCGATACATTTATTTATGATACTGAAACAGGTGAGTCAAAAGAGTTCATTAAAAAGAAAAAATTGAATAATAGAATGGTTCATTTTTCTCCATCAGGAAAGTATGTTTCTTATTTTCATAAAAATAATTGGTGGGTATATGATACTGAAATAAACACGCATACCCAAATCAGTGAGAACAATAATCAATATGCTAAACAATTTGAATATTCATTTCTAAAACAACATGTGGGAAGAAAACCGGCCTGGTCTGTGAATGAGGAAGAGTTTATATACTATGATTCACATGATATTTGGGCAAGTAAACCAAATGGTTCAAATAAAAGAAGGTTGACTTTTGGTAAAGAAAATGGAATAACATTTCGCATTTATGACCTGGCATTTACTCATCTGGAAAATAATATTGAGAATATTTCCTATTCAGAAGAGTATGATTTGAAAAAAGGAGTTTTCCTAAAAGCAGTAGATGAAGATGAAAAATCGGGATTTTTCTATTTGGAGAACAACAATACACAGCAAATTGTCTTTAAAAATGCGTACATACCTTGGCTTAAAAAAGCAAAAAATACAAATACAGTAGTTTATACAGAAGAAAGATTTGATTTGCCAAGAAGGATAGTAAAAACTTCATTGTTAAGGGAGGTTAAAAATAGGCTTGTTTATCAAAGCAATCCACATCATTTCAAGTTTGATTGGGGGAAATCAGAACTTTTAAAATATAATGATAATGAGGGTAATCAATTAAAAGGTGCCTTATTTTTCCCGGCAAACTTTAACCCTATTAAAAAATATCCGGTTATCGTCCATTTTTATGAAATTATGTCTGATAAACTTCATCACTACCAGACACCCACTCTTTATAATTCTATAGATAATTTTAGCAATTTCACATCTGATGAGTATTTTGTTTTTTTTCCTGACATTAAGCAAGATAGAGTGGGGCCGGGACTGTCTGCATTAAATTCAATAAACGCGGGTCTTGATGAACTTATTAAAAGACCTTATATAAACAACAAAAAACTAGGATTGACAGGACATTCATTAGGTGGATATAGAACGGCTTTTATTGTTACGCATACAGATAGATTTGCTACCGCAATAGCAGGTTCTCCGGCAACAAATTTATTGAGCAAATATTTATCTTATGCCTGGATGTGGTCACGACCCCAAACTTGGAGGTTTGAAAGGCAGCAGTTTGGCTTTGGCATACCCTATTTTCAAAACCCCAATTTATATATTAGTAACTCTCCCATTCATCAC
>NZ_CAXBAN010000154.1:0-5972 GCF_963973675.1 uncultured Planktosalinus sp.
TTCTTCACTGAAGGTGCTTCATCACCAATTTCGTTTAATATTTGAGCAAAAGAAGAACCTCCTAGTTTGAAGTCGTCCTTGCTCAGGTTGATGTAATAGATACTGCCTTTTCCTTTTTGTAGCATGGGTTCTACCACTTTTGTGATGGCGTCACAATTTCCTGCAGCCGATATAATGACCGTTCCGGGAGATATTACATCGCCATCCGGATATTTTTGTTTCATCGAAAGGGAATCTTTTCCGGTAGGAACATTAATCCCCAAAGCAATTGAAAACTCTGAAACGGCTTCCACAGCGGCATACAATCGTGCATCTTCACCGGGATTGTTACAAGGCCACATCCAATTAGCCGAAAGTGAAACGGATTGCAATCCGTCTTTCAAAGGTGCCCATACAATGTTGGTGAGTGCTTCGGCGATGGAGTTTTTAGAACCGGCCACCGGATCAATCAAGCCCGAAATAGGGGAGTGCCCAATGCTGGTTGCCACACCTTCCTTGCCGTTGTAATCGAGGGCCATCACCCCGCAGTTGTTTAACGGAATCTGCAACGGTCCAACACACTGCTGTTTGACGACACGCCCCGTTACACAACGATCCACTTTATTAGTAAGCCAATCTTTACAAGCCACCGCTTCCAGTTGGAGCACTTGAGTGATATAGTCTTTTATTTTATCTGATGAATATTTTAATTCAGGATAATTTCTTTCAATGGTTTTATCTGTCATTACCGTTTTTGGCGAACTTCCAAACATATCAGCCAGTGCCAGGTTCATTGGATTTTTACCATCTTTAGCTTTGAACACAAAACGGTGATCACCTGTTACCGTACCCACTTCATACATTGGTGAACGTTCTCTTTCAGCAATGCGTCTTAGGGTTTCAGTATCTTTTTGACCAATAACGAGCCCCATTCTTTCTTGTGATTCATTACCAATAATTTCTTTCGCCGAAAGGGTAGGGTCGCCCACAGGTAATTTTTCCAAAGCGATTTCACCTCCAGTTTCTTCAACCAATTCGCTCAGGCAGTTGAGGTGTCCGCCGGCGCCGTGGTCGTGAATGGATACAATGGGGTTGATATCACTTTCCACCAAACCACGAATGGCGTTTGCGGCACGCTTTTGCATTTCGGGATTGGAACGCTGAATGGCATTGAGTTCGATACCACTTGAAAATGCCCCGGTATCTGCCGAAGATACAGCAGCACCACCCATCCCTATGCGATAATTATCACCACCTAAAATCACAATATCATCGCCCACCTTGGGTTTGTCTTTGATACTTTGGTCTTTTTTTCCGTAACCAATTCCGCCGGCTAGCATTATTACTTTGTCATAGCCTAACATACGGCCTCTGAGCAGAGCCGAAGCGTCTTTTTCCTGATGCTCAAAAGTCAAAACCGAACCTGCAATCAAGGGTTGTCCAAATTTATTTCCAAAGTCTGAAGCACCATTAGATGCTTTGATGAGAATATCTAAAGGTGTTTGGTAGAGCCATTTTCTGGCTTCAATATTTTGCTCCCAAGGCCTGTTTTCCAATCTTGGATAAGAGGTCATATAGACTGCAGTTCCGGCGAGGGGCAACGAGCCTTTTCCTCCGGCAAGTCGGTCTCTTATTTCTCCACCGCTTCCGGTTGCAGCCCCGTTGAATGGTTCTACGGTGGTGGGGAAGTTGTGCGTTTCCGCTTTAAGCGAAATCACGCTCTCATAGTTTTTCTTTTGGTAAAAGTCAGGTTTATCTGCACTTTTGGGAGCGAATTGCTCTACCGTGGGGCCTTCTATGAAAGCTACGTTGTCTTTGTAAGCCGAAACAATGGTGTTGGGATTTTCAGCCGAAGTTTTTTTGATGAGCTTAAAGAGCGAAGAAGGCTTTTCTTTTCCATCAATCACAAAGGTGCCATTAAAAATTTTATGACGGCAATGCTCTGAGTTTACTTGTGAAAACCCAAAGACTTCAGAATCTGTGAGTGGACGTTTCAAACGTATGGATAGTTCTTCTAAATAAGTAACCTCCTCATCATTAAGCGCCAGTCCTTCCTTTTTGTTATAAGCGGCAATGTCTGTGATATCTTTAATTGTATCAGGTTGAATGTTTATCGTAAAAAGTTCCTGATTCAACTCTGAATATTTTTGCAATAGCATGGGGTCATAGTCGGCTTCACTTTTTTTTGTGATTTGAAATTCTTCAATCTGGATGATTCCTTCTATTCCCATATTTTGGGTGATTTCCACCGCATTGGTACTCCAGGGGGTTACCATAGCTGCGCGTGGACCTACAAAAAAATCCGTCGCTGGAAGTGTCAGGACGGATTCTGGTTTTAAGGAAGCATCGCCAAAAAGCCAATTGAGTTTATGAATGTTTTGGTCGTCAAGTTTTTGTTGTGTAGCTACTGCGTAAACCGTTTTCTGTTTGGAAAAAAAGAGGATCATAAAAGGTGTTTGTTTGATGATGAAAAACAAAGCACAAAATTACTGATTTTATTCTAAAAAAAAGCCCGAAATTTTAGTTTCGGGCTTTTTAAAATAACTTGAGATAATACTGCTAATTTATAATAAGCTTTTTTGTGGATGTCCCTTTGCCTGAATTAATATTGACTAAATAAAATCCTTTTTTCAGCGTATTTAAATCTATAATTTCTTTTGTGAGTTCAGGGTTTTTGATGTTTAATTCTATTTGACCGTTGATGTTATAAATGACAACAGATTCAATTGTTGCATCAGATTGAATCGTAAGCTCTTTTTCAGAATTTGGATTGGGGTACATAATAAAATCTATGACAGAAACTGTTTGAGTACTTAACAGCCCCCACCGGTCTTCAGCCTGTGGTCCACCCCAAATAATTGTAGCTAAAGCAGGGTTATCAATGAAAGGGTTGCGATTACTGTAGGCTACTTGAAGGTAGTCATTACGCTGGTCTTCATAATCACTTACGGGATCTTCTGTGTTCCACTCTAAAAAAGTCTGTAGCATTTGGGTACTTCCTTGTGTACTCCCAACACCGGCATAAGCTGGTAAGCATTGGTCACCATAACGAGTGTACATATACATAATCATTCTGGCTACATCACCTTTCCATTCATCACCGGGATACCAGTTTCCACTGCCAACATCTCCTGAGTTTCCACTTCCATCCTGAAACTTTTTACTACCTCTGTTGTTATTCATTTGCTGGTCTGTTGCTCTGAGGTTGTGAGGGTCTGCACCAATCCCTGTTGTTCCATTGTTCACATCCCCCATATCCGGAACGGGTTGTGAGCGGGCAAATACGTGCTCACGATTGTACTCACAAGAAACTCCTCCAAAATCATCCTTGTCTCTTGAACGATCTGTAGTGCAGTTTCCGTCATTATCATTAAAACCGTAAGTTAAAAGTACATTGTTTGAATTAGTAGGATCTTCATCTGTGAATACTAAGACATCACGTGCGTCACCATAATTAAATGAAGTATTGTATGTTGAAATTTTTTGCTGTAGTTCACTATATAAAGCCTGTCCCGTTAAGGTTAGATTTACATCATTGTAATAAGGTTGTTGAGAGTAAGTTAAATACGTCAGTAAACAAAGTGTAATGGATAAGATTCTTTTCATCAAGATTAATTTTAGTGTTTCAATTCTTACTTTAATTTTAATGGAATTGAAGTTATTTATGTAATTTCCCAAGAAAGGATTTTAGTTATTTTCTTTTGTAAGTAATGCCATATAGAATCCATCATACCCTGATTTTGATGGTAAAATGGTTTTTTCTTTGGCTAAATTAAAACTTTTCCCGGTTTCTGAGTTTAAGAATTTCTTAATTTGTTTTTGGTTTTCAGATGGTAGTATGGAGCAGGTTGCATAGACCATTTGTCCACCGGGTTTAACCATTTTTGAATAATTTTCAAGAATTTCAGCTTGAGTTTGTTTAATATTATCAATAAATTCCGGTTGCAATTTCCATTTTGCATCAGGGTTTCTTCTCAATACCCCCAATCCAGAGCAAGGGGCATCGATTAAAACCCTGTCAGCTTTTTCGTGAAGTTTCTTAATCACTTTGGTGCTGTCAATATGCCTTGTTTCAATATTGAAAGCGCCGGCACGTTTGGCTCTTCTTTTAAGTTCATTGAGCTTGTTTGCATAAATGTCCAATGCAATTAATTGCCCTTTATTTTCCATGAGCGATGCCAGGTGAAGTGATTTTCCACCAGCACCAGCACAGGCATCAACAACTCTCATTCCGGGTTTGACATCAAGATATTCAGCAACTAATTGTGAAGAAGCATCCTGCACTTCAAACCACCCGTCTTTAAATGCAGGTACTTGAAATACATTGGCGCGTTGTTTTAATTTTAAAGCATTTGGCAAACCTTGAACAGTTTCTGTTTCAATATCTAAATCAAACAAAACAGCTTTCAATTGTTCAGGTGTGGTTTTAAGGGTATTGGTTCGCAGTACTACATCTGCTTCAATATTGAGGGCGGCAATTTCAGTATCCCATGTTTTTCCGAGTTCCTTCTTACCCAATTCATCCAGCCAGTCCGGAATGGATTCACGATATTTTCTGATTTTTGAAAGTTCGTCAAAACGCCCTTTAATTCTGCGAGTGGGAGTGTCTTCAAGTTGTTTCCAGTCGGGCAGTGCAATGCCCTTTAAAGTAGCCCAAACGGCAAACAAACGAAACAATTTTTGACGGTCAAAAGGTTCTTTGACCTCCGCTATTTCTGCATATAATCGTTTCCACCTTACTATGTCATAGACCATTTCAGCAATAAAACTTCGGTCCCGGGCACCCCAGCGTTTGTCTCTTTTTAGGGTTCCTTGAAGTGCTTTGTCCGCATAACTGTTTTCATTGAATATTTCGTGAAGGGCATCAATGGAAGCAAAAACTAAATTTCGGTGTAATCGCATTTGGGTATTTTATTTCAGGTTACTTCTCCACCTCTGGAGGGTGTATTTTAAAATTAAAACAACTTTTAATTTAGGTCATTTTCTAATTAAAACAATAAATTTTAATGTTTCAAGAAAATGCAAATTTAGTACTCAATAATTTCTTCTCACAAGGAATCTGCAAAGGTATTACAATCTCCCTGAAAAGTTTTTATATTTAGCCAAAATTTAAAAAATGAGAACGATTGGCCTATTTTTAGTTGCCTTGTTGCTAACTTATTGTAGTAATGAAAAAAAATCCATTAAAACCGGTTTTGAAGAAGTGGCTATTGAACGTATTTACACAGATTCAGTAAGTATCAGAGCGTTGAATCCGGTAGATGAAAACAGGGTTTGGTTTGCTGGAAATGTTGGAAAAGTGGGATTGATTGATCATAATACACCAAAATTGGCAGTCATTAGATATGAAGACAGCCTGCTGCATTTTCGGTCTATTGCAAAAACTGATCAAGCGGTATTTGTGTTGAGTATTGCAAATCCGGGAATATTATATAAAATCGGTTTTGACGGACTGGAAGCTACTTCTCTTGAACAGGTATATCTGGAAAAGGGAGAAAAAGTGTTTTATAACGCTATAAAGTTTTGGGACAATAAGACCGGAATAGCAATGGGTGATCCTACTTCAGATTGTTTGAGTGTGCTATTGACAAATGATAGTGGGAATACCTGGACAAAACTGACTTGTGAGTTTCTTCCTGAAATATCTGAAGGGGAGGCTGCATTTGCAGCCAGCAATTCAAACATAGCAGTTTATGATACCAATGCTTGGATTGCAAGTGGAGGGAAAAAAGCACGTGTATTTCATACATCAAACAAGGGAACTAGCTGGGAAGTATACGAAACTCCAATAATTCAGGGAGGAAAAATGACCGGAATTTACAGCATTGATTTTTATGATGAAAATACCGGGATTATTTTTGGTGGTGATTGGGAAAATAAAAGCAATAATCAATCCAATAAGGCAATAACTGAAGACGGGGGTAAAACCTGGAAGCTAGTGAGCGATGGCTCTGGCCCGGGCTACCGATCGTCTGTTAAGTTTGTGCCTGAAA
>NZ_CAXBAN010000155.1:0-5964 GCF_963973675.1 uncultured Planktosalinus sp.
AAACATAGTTTTCTTTAAATAGTCTGTTTTCACGGCTATTCAAAGGGCTTTTGATTTCTAATCTCCCATTTTCCAATGTTTGAATACTCAGTGATTCTGGTTGGGTTAGGGTTACTAAATAATGGAAAACTACTTTTTCAGTATTGGATTCCTGGGCAAAGGTTCCAAATAAACCTAACAGGAAAAATATAATGTAACGCATTCTATTCATTTTCCAATGCTTCAATTCGCTTTGTGAGTGCTTCCAGTTGTTTTTGCTGTGAGATGGTATGTAAAGTGAGTTCCTCAATTTTTTCAAGCAATACCAAATTCATTTCTTTAAGGGAAAGACCTTCAGAAGCAAGTTCTTCAGCCGAAGGTACTTTGGGCAAATGGTGGTTTTGCTTTATATAATGTTCAATTGCTTCCAGCGATAGAAAACGATAGGCAGGGTTTAAAGTTGAATGCCCCCAAAAATATGTTTGAAAAACATAGTCTGGAGCCACAGCGCCGTTTAAATCTACGTTTACTTCCTGAGTATGAATGGCGCCCTTAACAGTCAGCATAGCGTCAGGTTCAGTAGTATTGATTCCAATAAAACCATTTTCTGCTTCTATAAGGTTTTTAAAATGTTGTATGTCTTGACTGAACCCCATTACTGAAAACACAAGGGTCAATGTGAATATGAAGGATGATTTCATAGAATTTAAGGTTTTAGGTGAAGGAAACAGACTGCTATTGCGAATCTACAACCCAAACCACCAATTTACAAAATCAAACGCAACATTAACAAAATTCTCACGTTTTATTCAGGTAATATAACTGAAGAATCCAATATATTTGATCAACAATAAATCAACAACCATGAATAGAATACGCATTGCTTTTTTAAACTGCTTTATGCTGTTTTCCACAGTGCTTTTTTCACAACAATCTGCTGTTTATACTACTGATTTTGCTGCATACCAGGAAGCAATTTCAAAGTATAACAACAAGCAGTACAATGCCGCTCAAACGCTGTTTCTGGAATTGGAAAAAAACACGCCCAATGAAAGCCTGAAAGCCGATTGCGCCTATTTTGCTGCCAATGCAGCCATCAGACTCAACCAACAAGGAGCCGAACAAATGATGGAAGATTTTGTGACACGATACCCAACCAGCACAAAGAGAAACAGCGCCTTTCAAGAGGTAGGAACCTATTATTTTGAAATAGGACGTTATCCACAGTCATTGAAATGGTTTGAAAAAGTAGATGAAAGCAATTTAAGTTACACCCAGCGCGAACAGTTTTATTTTCAAATAGGATATGCCTATTTTCAAACCAAAAGAAACGCTGAAGCAAGAAAATATTTTAACCGAATTTCAACTTCCAAAGAATTTGGCTCTCAGGCTAAATACTACCTTGGATATATGGCTTATGAAGGGGATGACTATCAGGAAGCCAATCAATATTTTGAGGGCATCGATGAAAATGACCGCCTTTCAGAAAACCTTTCCTACTATCAGGCCGATATGAATTTCAAGCTGGGTAATTTTGAAGAAGCCATTCAACTTGGAAAAGAACAATTCGGAAAATCAAATGCACAGGAACAATCACAACTTTCAAAAATTATAGGTGAAAGCTATTTCAACCTGGGTCAGTATGAGGCTGCAATTCCTTATTTAAGTGAATATAGAGGTCTGAGAGGAAAATGGAACAATACAGACTACTACCAGCTGGGGTATGCATACTACAAGCAAAACGACTATGAAAACGCCATTTCAGAATTCAATAAAATAATTGACGGACGAAATGCAGTTGCTCAAAATGCCTATTACCACTTAGGGGATTCTTACCTTAAACAAAACAAAAAACAAGAGGCCCTCAACGCCTTTAAAAATGCTTCTGAAATGAACTTTAGTGCACAGATTCAAGAAGATGCTTTTTATAACTATGCCAAACTAAGCTATGAAATTGGAAATGCCTACACCTCTGTTCCACAGGTACTGACTGCTTTTTTGGAAACATATCCACAAACCAATAATAAGGGAGAAATCCAGGATTTATTAATCGACTCATACATTTCTTCAAAAAACTATAAAGCAGCATTGCACTTGCTTGAGAATAACAAAAGCTTTACCAACAAGCTGGCTTTACAAAAAGTAGCATTTTTTCGCGGTCTTGAACTCTTTGAAGAAGCAAATTATCGCGATGCCAAAGTTCATTTTGATAAATCACTGAAAGAGCCCCGGGATGCATCAATCACTGCACGTGCTACATTCTGGAAAGCAGAAAGTGACTACCAACTTAACGACTTTGAACAGGCATTGATCGGATTTAAACAGTTTCTACAACTCCCACAAAACGCTGCTACACCCGAATTTAAAAACAGCAATTACCACTTGGCCTATACTTATTTCAAGATCAAAAACTACCAGGAAGCCATCAATGCTTTTCAACAGTTTCTAAGTAAAGGAGGTACAGATAAAATCCTTCAAAAAGACGCCAACTTAAGACTGGCAGATAGTTATTTTGTTACCAGTCAATACTGGCCGGCTATGGAAGCCTATAACAAAGTGATAGCAGCCGGTGGGGTGCAAACCGACTATGCTGCATTTCAAAAAGCAATCAGTTATGGATTTGTTGACAGAACACAAACCAAACTTGAAGAATTATCAGGGTTTGAAAACAACTATCCCAATTCAACCTACCGTGACGAGGCACTTTATGAACTTGGAAATACACATCTGGCACTTAATAATAATTCACAAGCCATCAAAGCTTATGATCGACTTGTTTCAATCCTTCCTATGAGTAGTTATGTGCCCAAAGCACTTTTGAAAAAAGGCTTGATATTGAACAATACAGAAAAATATCAAGAGTCACTGACCGTTTTTAAAACAGTGGCATCAAACTACCCTTCCTCACCTGAGGCAATACAGGCAGTCTCCTCTGCCAAATTGATTTACATCGACCTTGGACGGGTGAATGAATATGCACAATGGGTGCAAACACTCGATTTTGTTGAAGTTGCCGATGCTGAAATTGATCAGGCTACCTTTGAAGCCGCTGAAACAAAATATTTACAGAATGATTCACAGGCAATTGCACTTCTCGAAAACTACCTGAAGGATTTTCCAAACGGAATTCACCTGTTACCCGCTAATTTTTATTTAGCCGAACGGTATTTTTCATCAGGTCAAAATGAAAAGGCCATTGAAAAATACAACTATGTGGTTTCAAAAGAACGCAGTGAGTTTTCAGAACAGGCCCTGGTGCGAGTCACCCAACTCTATCTGGAGAAAAATGAATTTTCAAAAGCAACTCCCTTGTTAAACCGGTTGGAAAAGGAAGGAACCAAACCTCAAAACATCATTTACGCACAGTCAAACCTGATGAAAGCCAACTATGAAGCAAAAAACTATGCACAAGCAGTGATTTTTGCAGAAAAAGTACTCAAAGACTCCAATGCTGAAAAAAGAGCAATAAATGATGCCCATAGCATCATAGCACGCTCGGCTATACAAACCGGCGATGAGCAAAAGGCTAAAAATGCATATGCAGAAGTTCAAAAAACAGCAACCGGAGCTTTAGCAGCAGAAGCATTGTACTATCAGGCTTATTTTGAAAATAAAGATGAAGCTTTCAAGCAGTCAAATACTACTGTTCAAAAACTGGCTAAGGACTTTTCAGGTTACAAAATTTGGGGTGGAAAAGGACTGGTGTTAATGGCAAAAAACTTTTATGCTTTAAACGATGCCTACCAGGCCACTTACATCCTGGAAAGTGTATTGGAAAACTTTGCTAATTTCCCGGAAATTAGTGAAGAAGCAACTCTTGAACTCAATAAAATTAAAGCTGAAGAAGCCAAAACCAATGCTTCAGTTGAAACCAATGAGAATTAATAAACCCATTTTTTTAAGTCATAAAATAACGATGAATTTGAAATCATTCAGAAAATACATTCCCCTGGTATTCTCGCTAATAGCAATTGTTGTTCAAGCACAGGATACAATAGGCACTGAGGTAATCAATGTGGTAAAACCTTATACACCATCAGTTTCCGATGCCTTTAAAATTAATGAAAACCCCACCAGCCTTGATTCTCTTGACATTGAGAAAAAAGAAGTGAACTACAGTATTTTTTCTGTGCCCGTAGCATCAACCTTTACACCGGCCAAAGGGAAGGCCACCACAGTTGAACGAAAACGCCCGGAAAAAATATTTGGAAGCTATGCAACCCTTGGATTTGGAAATTATACTTCGGTACTGGGCGAACTCTACACCAATTTTGAAGTTAATAGGGGTCAAAACCTCAGTTTGTTTCTAAAGCATAACTCCTCACAGGGTGGAATCAAAGAAGTATTGCTCGATGATAAATTCTACAACACTGCGCTCGACTTAAATTTTACGGCCGATTCCAGATTTATGAATTACGAATTGGGCTTTGGGGTACTTCATCAACTGTATAACTGGTATGGTCTTTCAACTGACTTTCCGCTGCTGGCACCTATGGCTGATAATATTGGTGTTGATCATTCCTACTTCGGAGCCTCAGTTTCAGCCGGACTTGCGATGCAAGACAGTCCGTTTTCAGGTGGAAACGCAAACCTTAGTTACTTTGGTGACTCTTATAACTCTTCTGAAATCCGGTTTGTGGCAACACCCGAATTTCAATTTGACCTGGGAGGACAGGATATTGGAACAGATGTTGAAATTAACTACCTGAACGGAACTTTTGACCGCAACTATCAAAACACCGTTTCTGAATTGAAATACAGCTACCTCTTTGCCGGACTGCAACCTTATATCAGATTTCAAAATGAAACATTTTCACTAAAACTGGGGGCAAAAGCGGTCTATGTCATGGATATGGAAAATACCGAAAATGATTTTTATATTTATCCAAAAGTGAATGCCTCAGTAAAAGTTGTCGAAGAATATATGACAGTTTATGCAGGTGTTGATGGAAACCTTGAACAAAACTCCTATTTCAATTTCACACAAGAAAATCCTTTTGTTTCTCCCACTTTGTTAATTGCACCTACTGATAAACAATATGACGCTTTTGCGGGAATCAATGGTAAAATAACATCCGTGATAAGTTATAATTTAAAGGCTTCCTATAAAAATGAAATCAACAAGCCATTTTTCCTTGCAAACCCATTGGCATTCACCCCAATGGAAGGCTATGAATTTGGAAATTCTTTCGGGTTGGTTTATGATGATGTAACGACTCTGGAAGTCTTTGGCGAATTGATTACAGACATCAGTTCCGGTGTTTCTATCGGATTGAATGCAAGCTACTTAAATTACTCCATGGAACTCTTACCGGAAGCGTATAATTTACCGGAGCTAAAAGCAACACTTTTTGCAAATGCTGCTTTTACTGAAAAATTACACGTTAATTTCAGTCTCTTTTATGTTGGTGAACGGGAAACTGAATTTAAAAGCTTAGACGCATACCTTGATGCAAACCTACGTCTGAACTATGCAATCAATGACCAGTTGAGTATCTTCGCAAAAGGGAGTAACCTCTTTGGAGATTCCTATGAAAAATGGCTGAACACACCTGTTCAGGGCATTCAGGTCCTGGCTGGAGCGACTTATAAATTTGATTGGTAAAAGAGAAAGAAATATTATTTTTTAATTGGTCTGTAAAAATCCTACTTTTACAGACCTTATTATTTATTTGATTATGAAAAAAATTATACTGGTTTTACTAACCGCGTTCATTTTTATTTCTTGCAAGAAAACGCTTCCAGCTGACCTCTTGGTGATGAACGCCAACATATATACGGTCAATGATTCTTTTGACAAGGCAGAAGCCTTTGTCGTTAAGAAGGGTAAAATTGTTGAAGTTGGCACCACTTCCTCCTTAAGCCAAAAATACAATGCCAAAGAAACCTATGACTTTGCGGGTAAAACCATTTTGCCCGGCTTTATTGATGCACACGCCCATTTTTACGGGCTGGGTTTGAATCAGCGAGTAGTCAATCTTGTAG
>NZ_CAXBAN010000156.1:0-5918 GCF_963973675.1 uncultured Planktosalinus sp.
TATAAATTCAGATAAATATTCAATGTTTTTACTGCCTATTCGGTATCTCATCGATCGAAAATTTAAACAATCTGTTTGATTCTTCTTCCTTGAATTTAGTCACCAAATCCAATGCTTCAGGTATCACATCACTGCAAATCACAATCAAAGCCCCCTTCTTTGCATTTTTGATAGCATGTGTGATGGCTTCTTTTTCTGAAGGTATGATAGTTGTCTTTTTGTTAAGTCCTGCCTTTTTAATGCCTTCATCCAGCATTTGAATGATTTCGGTTTCGGTTCTGCCTCTCAAGTGTTTGTCTTGTCTGATGATGATTTCGTCAAACATTTCAGCGGCGACAGCGCCCAACTCCTGGGTATCTTCTTCTCTTCGGTCACCCACCCCGGCGATGATTCCAATCCTTTCAGTGACATCCATTTTTTGAATCATGTCCTGAAGTGCTCTCAAACCTGCAGGATTGTGCGCATAGTCAAGCAATACCTGGAAGTTTTCAAAATTGAACAAATTCAATCTTCCGGGCGTCTGTCCCGGTGAGGGAATAAACGTTTCCAGTGACACCTTGATGTCTTCAATACTGAATCCCTTGATATAAGCCGTAAGCACCGCAGGCAATACGTTTTGTATCATAAAGGAAGCTTTGCCACCAAAAGTTAAGGGTACATTTACGGCTTTTATAACTCTTATTTTCCATTCACCTCGGCAAATCGTAATATAACCATTTTCATAAACCGCTGAAATTCCACCAACCCGAGCCATAGACTTGATATGTGGATTGTTTTCATCCATAGAAAACAGGGCCACATTACATTCTACATTTTTTCGCATCGCATAGACCAGTTCGTCATCTGCATTTAAAATGGCATAACCATCTTTGACAACGGTTTCCGGAATGACTCCTTTTACTTTGGCGAGTTGCTCAATGGTATGAATTCCCTTAAGGCCCAAATGGTCTGCAGCTACATTGGTCACAATACCGATATCACAGTTATGAAAACCAAGCCCGGCTCTTAACAGGCCGCCTCTGGCACATTCCAAAACAGCAAAATTGACTGTGGGATCTTTCAACACAAATTCTGCACTGGTAGGACCGGTACAGTCGCCTTTCATTAGCATTCTGTTTTGAATATAAACACCATCGCTGGTGGTATAACCCACTTTATAACCTTTCATTTTTGCAATGTGTGCAATCAACCGGGTTGTTGTGGTTTTACCATTTGTTCCGGTAACTGCAACAATAGGTATTCTACTTGTACTTCCCGGCGGAAACAACATATCCACCACTTCTGCTGCCACATTGCGTGGAAGCCCTTCAGAAGGCGCTAAATGCATTCTGAATCCGGGTCCGGCATTGACTTCCAGTACAGCACCTCCGGTTTCTTCCAGAGGTTTGCTGATATCGGTCGTCATCACATCAATCCCGCAAATATCCAAATCAATGATTTTTGAAATGCGCTCTGCCATAAACACATTGGCGGGATGTACCATATCAGTAACATCTTCTGAGGTACCGCCGGTGCTTAGGTTTGCTGTATCTTTTAGTATAACACGTTCGCCTTCTTTGGGGATTGTTTCCAAAGTATATCCATAAGAAGCAATAATGCTTTTGGTCAAATCATTGACAGTGATTTGGGTGAGTACTTTTTCGTGACCATATCCACGTCTGGGGTCGCTATTTACTTTATCGATGAGCTGCTGCAAAGTCGATGTTCCGTCGCCTACAACGTGTGCAGGGGTTCTTTTCGCGGCAGCGACTAAACGGTTGTTAATAACTAAAATGCGGTAATCCTCACCAGTAATAAAGCGCTCCACAATCACAGAGCGTGAGACCTCCTTGGCGGCATGAAAACCTTCCAGGGCTTCTTCCCACGTTTTAATATCCACCGTGATTCCTCTGCCGTGATTGCCGTCAATGGGTTTGGTAACCAAAGGATAGCCCACATAATCAACAGCATCCCGCAAACCGGCCTCCGTGCGAATGATTTCGCCTTTGGGAACTTGTACTTCAGACTGTTCCAAAAGGAATTTGGTATCCTCCTTATCACAGGCGAGTTCAACACCTATACTACTGGTCTGGCTGGTTACTGTGGCTTGTATTTTCTTTTGATTGGCGCCATAGCCGAGCTGGCATAAGGAGTATTTATTTAAACGAATCCACGGAATTCCGCGAGCGGCGGCTTCTTCCACAATTGAACCGGTGCTGGGACCCAGACGTTCCGCTTCTCTGATTTCGCGCATTTCTTGAATATCGGCTTCCAGATTATAGTCTTCCCCTGAAATCAATGCTTCACATATCCTCACAGAAGCTTTCGCCGCAAAGCGACCCACTTTTTCTTCCATATAAGCAAACACCACATTGTAAACGCCTTCTTCACCATAACCACGTGTTCTTCCGAAGCCCACATCCATGCCCGCAAGAGTTTGAATTTCCAATGCGATATGCTCAATGACGTGCCCCATCCAGGTACCTTCATCAACGCGCTGAAAAAATCCGCCGGCTGTTCCCACAGAACAACGATGCTCATACACCGTGGGAAACATACTTTCAAGCCGTTCCTTAAAACCGGGAACTTTATTGGTGGGTTTTTCTTCCATCTCTTCCAAGTCAAGCACCATAACTATCAACTTATGACGCCTGACTGACCAGTAATTGGGCCCGCGCATCGCATTTATTTCTCTTATTCTCATATAGGGTTATTAATTTTAAGGGGTGAAAAATGATGTAAACAATATAATTCTGTTTGAAACCGATTAAATATAAACTATTTTTGCAAACTATTAAATATATTTTTATGATCAAAGGAACTCTTATCCCCATAGGAGGAAATGAAGACAAAGGTTTTCATACAGAAGACCGATTTAGTCTGGATTTTATAAGTGAAGGCATACTCTCCAAAATTGTTTATGAATCCGGTGGAAAAAACTCCAAAATACTCGTTATTACCACCGCTTCCGGAATTCCGAAAGAAGTGGGGGCAAACTATATTGAGGCATTTGAAAAACTGGGCTGCAAAGATGTCACCCCGCTATTTATCGATTCCAAAGAAATGGCCGACGAAGCAGCGACCCTTGAATTGCTGAAAAACTGTGATTGTATTATGTTTTCCGGCGGCAATCAGTCCAAAATTACCAAACACATCAAAAATACCGAATTTCACAAAATCCTTATACACCGCTATCACAATGAAGATTTTGTAGTGGCGGGAACCAGCGCCGGGGCGATGTGCATGTCCAAAGAAATGATCGCCGGGGGAAGCAGTAAAGAATCCTTCATCAAAGGTGCCACAAAAATGAAGCAAGGGCTAAACCTCATCCCCGAACTCATCATCGACACCCATTTTATCCAGCGTGGCCGTTTTGGACGCTTGTCTGAAGCCGTTGCCCGTTTTCCGGAACGCATCGGTTTAGGACTGGCTGAGGATACCGGGCTTATCATTAAAAACGGCACTACCGTAGAGGTTATTGGCTCAGGAATGGTCATTGTTTTTGACCCGGGAAAATTAACCCATAACAACATCGCCATTCTGAAAGACAGTACCCCATTGACGATGACAAACCTGATTACCCACGTGCTTTCAGCCGGTGATCGCTATGATATTGAACACAGAACAGTAAAGGTTTTACCGGCGGTGAAGAGTTTGTTGTAGAAGCTACTTCGTAGCAAGAGCTTTTGAGCTTCGGCACAGTGTGAGTAGTAGAAAAAGCCTTGCTCAAGTTTTATATATAGATATTTTTAGTCAGGCGTTTTCTAATTTTTAGGATCTATTTTATTGGAATAGCTACTTCTTGCTTTTTAATAAAAAATACACCATCAAAAGCATTAAGCCATTTTCCCTTTTGATTTACATGACCTAACATTATACTATTAAAATAAGTATTGGCAAGAGATGGTTTTATATTTCTTATTTCCCTAAAATTAATAAATCCAAAATCTGACTTTACACTTCCTAAAACCTTTTCTAAGGTGTTATCATTTGTATAAATAACTTTCTCTTCAATTCCTTCAAAGTCATAAGGCATTTTTGATATACCCTCAGATGAAGTAAAAGCAATACTGAAAACTCTATCACCAAAGGTGTTTGAGATATGTTCTCCAAATACATTAAATTTCTTATATCTCTCAGGTTCTCCGTTAGCAAAAAATATATCTTTTAAGTCTCTTGCTCCGTGAAAATTTGCCATCCAAACAATTATTTTGGCATCTGGATTTCTTCTTTTATGCCATATTAAGTTTTCAGCCATTTGTTTATCCCTCAGATTAATAGTTTTGTTTAAAATCTCATCTTCTGATAAACCTGATGATTGAACTTGCACTATTTTTACAAAAGTTAATAAGTTTTCAACAGACTGTATTAAAAATAAAATGTGGTCATTTTTTTGGGTGTCGTCAATCTGCTTCAAAAAACTATAATTTGTATTTAAATAATCTAGATAAAGTTTGTAATCATCGTTTGAAATTAAATTTGATTTTCCGTAAAACAAATTTAAATGCGTTTTTTTAATAGTATCCCATAATAGAGAGTCAAAAACCACAGCATTGATTCTTGTAAATTCCTTATTTAAATAAAACAAAACTTCCTTTAAATTTTTATTTGCAAAAGGTTCTAACCCAATGTATTTTAGACTTTTGTTATTTTTCGTTACTTCCTCCAGTATTTCAATTTGTTGAGCAGGACCCCAAGGACTCCACTGCCTTACCCAATTATCATGGTCTAAGTATTCCGCCAATGAATCTATTTCTATTCTTCCGTTAATTATTTCCATTTCCAAAAAATCCCTTGCTTCAAACGCTATAGTATTGTACCCAAAATTTTCAATTAAATATTTAACCATATCCGATTTAATTTCGAAGGTTTTTCCATCTCCATGGCTAGCTTCGCCCAAGATCAAGATCTCATTTTCATTCAACACCTGTTTAAAAAAATCAAAATCAGTGGAGCTATTGATTACCGTCATTTTATCAACAATCTGCCTTTCAGCACTTTTTGAGCATCCCTTAAGCACACCTATGCAGATTACAATTAATTTTAGTCTTTTCATTTACTAATTTTATTAAATAAAAGACACTAATATAAGCATAAGTCTAAAGCTTATGGAAAAGAAATTTTAGGAATTGGTATGATTTCGAAGATATTATAAACAGCACCTCAAACCATTTACTTATAAATAGCAACGATTTCCTCACCTGCAGAAGTTTTATACGCCCTGTACATCCCCTCTGTATTAAAAGGCATCGCCACATTGCCTTTTGCATCTACGGCTATGAGTCCGCCATCGCCGCCTATTTTTAATATGCGGTTCATAATGACTTCCTCAGTGGCTTGTTGTAAGGAAAGCCCTTTGTATTCCATCAGGCAGGAAACATCATAAGCCACCACGCCTCTTATGAAAAACTCCCCACTTCCTGTGCAACTCACGGCACAGGTGTTGTTATTGGCATAGTTTCCGGCACCTACCATTGGGCTGTCGCCCACACGCCCCCATTTTTTATTGGTCATTCCCCCGGTGGAAGTTGCTGCGGCAATGTTGCCGTGTTGGTCACAGGCCACGGCGCCTACTGTGCCAAATTTTCCCTCCTGATTCATACTGTGGTCCAACTGAAATTTATCACTGTCCTTAATGCCCTGCCATTGCTGGTAGCGCACTTCGTCATAAAAATATTCCGGGTTTTCAAGTATGTGCCCATTGATTTTCGCAAAACGCATTGCACCTTCTCCCGCTAGAAAAACATGATCACTTTTTTCCATAACATCCCTTGCCAGGGAAACAGGGTTTTTAATTCCGGTAATCAAGGTCACTGCTCCGGCTTGCAGGTTTTTACCATACATGATTGCAGCATCCATTTCATGAGTTCCGGCATTGGTGAAAACACTGCCTTTTCCGGCATTGAAAAGGGGGCTATCTTCTAAACATCTTACGGCTT
>NZ_CAXBAN010000157.1:0-5912 GCF_963973675.1 uncultured Planktosalinus sp.
GTTGTTATTGTCAATTACAGCTTATGCATAAATTTGGTTTTGCTTGATAATTTTTTTTTCGGATGTTTCTAAAGAATTTAATCATCACCCTGGTGTTTGGTTACTTTTTTATTTATCAAATAAACAATCGTCAAAAAGACTGTAAAAACAAGCGTCCCTATGGCTTCAGGAACAGTCATTTTTGAAAGAAAGTAAATGATAATCCCCGCTGAAAGTATGGGTACAGTGAAGCCACCGGGGATTTTAAATTCGCCAGGTTTTGATTTTTGTGTAAAACGCAATTTGATAACCGCCAATGAAACGCCTAAATATTGTAATAAAATCCCACCTGTAGCAATCACCGCGAGTTGTTCAAAGCTTCCTATAGCTGCCACTATAAATCCCGCCAATGCATAAGCAAGAATGGCCAGGTGAGGTGTTTTGAATTTGGAATGAATAGTGCCAAAGGCCTTTACCGGTATTACACGGTCTCTGGACAACGCGTAAAGCACGCGCGGCATATTCAGTATGGCACCACTCATATACCCAAACATAGAAACTGCGGCACCTGCAGTTAAAATCAAAAATCCGGTACTGCCAAAAACGGCTCGGGCTGTTTCTGCCAGGGGAGCTTTCTGGTCTGCCAGTGTATCACCCAGGACTCCCTGAGCAACGAGTTGTATAAGGACATAAATAATCAGTACTGCACTGATTCCTACAAAAATGGATTTCGGAATGTTTTTATTTGGGTTTTTTACTTCGCCACTTACATTCAGGCCTGTTTCCCCGCCAATGAATGCAAAAAACAGGATCAGAGAAGTAGCCCCCAGTTGTTCAAAGCTTGGTAAAGCCTCAATGGAAATATTAGTCATGGAGACTTTGGGCAGTCCTAAAACAATGAGTAAAAGCAGCGGAAGGATTTTGACAATTACTAGGAATTTAACCAGACCAACCCCTTGTTTAACGCCCCATATATTGATAAAACCAAGGCCAAAGAAAACAACAAAGAGAAATGATATGCGAACCAATTCAAGCTCAAACACCGGAAATGCAGCAGCGAGAATATTTACTAATGCGTTTGAAACTGCGGCATCGGCCATTAAAACAGTAACAAGATATAAGTTTCCGGACAGGAAGCCGGCATAGTTACCAAAAGCCGTTTCAATATAGGTATAAAGCCCACCTGTGGTGGTTATTTTGCTTCCCACTTCGGCAAAACAAAGCATAATCAAGGCAATCAGGATTCCGCAAAACAAATAGGCCAACGCACCGGAGGCTCCCATCCCGGCAGCTACTATGGCCGGTAACACAAAAATACCCGAACCGATGATGACATTGACTATGTTTGATGACAGCCCAAAAACACCTATTGTTCGAAGTAGGTTTTCTTGTTTATTAATTTTCATTTTTAAGGTTTTTTGGTTGGATTTATCTCAAAGAAAATTAGCGAGTAGTTTTTTTAAATCAATAAATGATATTATCCAAAATGTTATCTAAGTACTTTTCTTTCTTGCAAAATTCATTGTCAGCCATATAAACATTGAAAATTTCTTTTCTCAATTCAACGAGCTCTAGGACCCCATAATGGTGATATCCGATTGCTGCATCAATTTTTTTTAAACTTTTTTTCTTTTTGTCCCCTTTAAATTCGGCATAGATTTTATCAAATACTTCCTGAGAGGTTTTTGATTGAATCAAGTCAATTTCTTCAGGAGATGATTCACCATCTGCTTTGGCGCATAAAAGCATAATATAAATTTTCAGTTCTTCTTTTGTCCAGTTTTTGTGATTATTTTTCATAGTGTAAAAATATTTTGTTGTAATTCAGGATTTTAAATTTAATCTTTTTTAATGAATTTATATTCTACATAACTGATGTCATTATAAATAACTTAGCCATCCGTACTGCCGATTGTTCTTTTTAAAATTCCAATACCATTTGCATACCGGGTATAAGCTTACGACCACAAATAGCCATATCAGGTACACAACACTCAGTGAAAAGCCATAGCCCTGCAATTCTGTTACAAAGCCAATCCACACGTCAATAATCATCAGTTTTGGGTCATAACCGGTTAGATACACCGCCAAAACTGCCAATAGATGTATCCAGTAAATGTGGATGATGTAAAAAAACATGGGCACTTTGCCAAAGAGTACCATGACATCAAATAATTTTCCTTTAAGCTTTTCAGCCAGTGAAAGCACAATTAAAGAGGGCCCCAATGTGATTAATAAAAACAACAATGAAGGCGGGTACTTGGTGACATTAAAAAAGGAGAGGACTGTTTTTGAAAAATCTTCATATGTGGTCCAAGGCACCAAATCACCATATACATTTGCGAAACGCAAAACAAAAAACAACACAATTGCTGAAAAACCGATGCCCAGTAATAAACGGTGACGTTTAGCAGTATCAAACCCCGATTTATACAAGTCACCCAGATAATAACCGAGTGGCATCACAAAAATCCAAGGTATAAGGGGATAAGCGTTTATTATGTTACTACTTTCAGTGAGAGGAATAGGTCCTCTAATGTGTAGCAGGTTCCAAAAATCACCCAATTGCCCACCTGTGAAACCATCAAATACATTGTGTCCAAAAATCACGAGCAGACACAGCGGGATCATTAATTTTTTTGGGAAATGGATAAACAAAGCCAGAAACAGCATCGAGGCACCTAAAAGCCAGATGACTTGAAAAACAATAGCATTGAAATTGAACTGAAACCGCCACCCAAAGGATATGATGATAATCTCAACAAATATGAGCCATAACCCTCGCTTCAAAAGCCATTTACTAACTGCATTTTTACCGATTTTTTGTTCTACAAAAAAGGCAGAAGTACCTGCCAGAAACACAAATACCGGCGCACAAAAATGGGTAATAAAGCGCGTAAAAAAGATCCAGAAATTGGTTTGGTCAATATCAGTAGGGTCAAAATAAAAATAATCTTTATGAAAATAGACACGCACGTGGTCTAAAGCCATTAAGACAATGACAAACCCTTTCAGAAAATCAATGGATTGGATACGGGTTTTCATTTGTGGTTTAATTTATTAATTTAATATCTTTTTACTAACAAAGCTTCGGTTCAATTAGATTTCTATTTTTCAGAAGAATCCTGATCATTAATATTGATAAAAGGCGTTTTCATCAAATACCAAAAGGATTGTTTGCGGTCGTCAAATTCTTTGAGACCGAGTTTGACCTGGTCCGGGTGTTTGTATTTAAATGTCCCGAAAAGTCTGTGCCATAGAATAAAAATATCGGCATAATTAGAGTTGGTGTAATATTCATCCTGGTCGTGATGCACGCGGTGAAAGTTGGGTGTTGTAAAAATGAGTCCGAAGGTTTTATCAATCCAGCCAGGATATTTTATATTGCAATGATCTATAAAGACATAGGGAATAATAATTAAAACAAACAAACCAAGTCCAATTGTGTCCAAACCAAAAAGTGCCGCGGCTACAACTCCTGAAGACCCAAAATAAAACACTAGTTCAATGGGATGCACCCTGATGTTAGAAGAAGCGTCCATACGACTGTCACTGTGATGCACGCGGTGGAAATTCCATAATAAAGGGACGTAGTGGGCAATACGATGGAACCAATAATTTGCCATGTCAAAAAGCATCACGCTAAACAATAGAAATAACCAAATAGGTAAGTCTAAATGATGGAACAGACCTATTTCGTGCGTGTGCAACCAATCGATTGCAATCACGATAATGCCCGCCCAAAATAAATTCAATAAAGTAATGAGTATTAAAAAACCGATGTTTTCCAGTAAATGCTTACCCATTTTATCAAATTTAAATTGGGTGTTGAACACGTTTTCTGCAGTAAAGAAGATTACAAGTAGTACCACAGTAAAATAATCTAAGTTGATGCTGATGAGTGAAGTGAGTGTTTCCATTTGATCTATGTTTTTGAGATGGAACTCTGAAATTTAAATTATCATTTTACATTGTTAAAGTAAGCCCACCGTCAGCTGTAAGTGTGGTTCCTGTTATATAGCTTGCCTCCTCTGAACAAAGAAATACAATAGTCTTCGCCATTTCTTCCGGGAGTCCTGCACGTCTCAAATGTACCGTTGGCAACAAGTTTTTATCATACAAGTCATCACCAACAATCCCTCGCAATCGCTGATGCATGGGAGTCACTATTGCTCCCGGACACAATAAGTTAACGCGTATGCCTTGTGGTGCAAGCTCAGCAGAGACACTTGTTGTTAAGCCTATCAACCCATGTTTTGAAGCGACATAAGCTGACCCTGTTGGAAAGCCAAGAAATGAATTGACGGAACCAACATTAACGATCGCACCACCATGGCCTAATTTCAACATAGCTCTGGCCTCATATTTCATTGAGAGAAAAACGCCTTTCAGATTGATGTCAAGAACTTGGTCCCAATCGTCTTCTTCAAGATCAGTAATCATATTAAGTTGACCTTCAATACCTGCATTATTGATGGCGAAATCCAATCGACCAAATACGTTCAAAGCATGTGCAACCATATGTTCCACACTTTTTGCATCAGAAACGTCTGTTTTGATTGCCGAAGCTTTTCCGCCTTTTGCTTCAATAGAAGCGACCAAGCTGTCAAGTTCTACTTTTCGGCGTGCCGCAACAACGACTTTTGCACCTTTTTCGGCGAATGCTTCTGCTGTTGCTCTTCCTATGCCACTACTTGCTCCGGTAATGAGTGCGACTTTATTTTTCATTGTTTAATATTACTTGTAGTATGAAATTTTAATTTGTTTCAGCATCAACCAATTTTCTAGTATCCACATACTGCTGAAAAGCGGTGATTTTGCCGTCTTTTAAAGTCCACAAATGGGCAACTTGCGCATTGTAAGCTTTTCCGGTGGATTTGTTTTTGGCATTGTAGCGCAAGGTTGCGAGGACTTTGTTGTTGTGCATCTCGTGCAGTTCTATATCTTCTAAGGTAAAGTATTCGTGATCAGCTAGCACTCTGCCAAAAACACCATTCAAAACCGCATCTGGACCGATGTAGGGGTTTCCATCTGCATATGGATTGCCTTCAGCTTCCATCCAAACAATCTTAGCATCCATTGCACCCAGTACTGCAGGAACATCACCTGCGGAAAAGGCTTTGTAGAGACCGTCAATGATGGTCATGTTTTCATTGTTGATGGTTTCCTGGCTAAAAGCGTTAAGGCTAACCAATATCATAATAATTGTTGCTAATAGATTTTTAATTGTTTTCATTGTTTCTGATTTTTTAGGGTTAATTTGATTTTTTAGTTTTCCAATACAATCCGGTAACGGGCTTTCCCTGATTCTAAATGTGCTAAAGCTTCATTCACCTTTGCCATAGGAAATTCTTCGGTAATGGGGTAAATGTCATGGCGAACGCAGAATTCAAGCATGGTTCGTGTCAATGCCGGACTCCCAAGGGGACTTCCCGTAACTGATTTCTGTCCCATGAGTAGTGTAAATGCCGGAATAGCTAAAGGTTCCAAGACTGCACCTACATTGTGAAATTTCCCTTTGGGAGCCAGTGCCATCAAATAAGAATTCCAGTCCAGGGTTACGTTGGTTGTATTCAGAATAAAATTTAAGGTGCCCGCGATTTTTTCCAGTTCTTCAGGATTTGTAGAATCTACCACTTTGGTGGCACCCATAGCTAAAATGGATTCTTTTTTACTGGGGTTAGAGCTAAAAGCAATCACCTCACAGCCCCATTTATTGAGGAATTTGAGTGCCATATGGCCAAGACCTCCAATTCCGATAACGCCCACTTTATCTGTTGCTTTTACACCTGCTATGAGTATGGGGTTAAAAACGGTGATTCCACCGCAAAGCAGCGGACCTGCTTTTGCAAGGTTGATACCTTCGGGTAGCGGAATGGCCCAAGACCAATGAGCGCGCACGTAATCTGCAAAGCCACCATGGCGACCGCCTA
>NZ_CAXBAN010000158.1:0-5876 GCF_963973675.1 uncultured Planktosalinus sp.
TTCAGAAAGTAAGCTGGTATAATCACTCAAAGTGTGTAAGCTTATTTTTTCCTGTTTAAAATTTTCTTCTGCAATATCAAAACCATAGGTAAAAATTGCAACCATACCCTTGATATTCAGTTCAGCTTCTTTAAGTGCTTTTACGGCATTTAAACTGCTTTTACCTGTGCTTATCAAATCTTCTACCACCACGACACTTTGATGTTTTGATACCTGTCCTTCAATCTGATTTTTTCGTCCGTGGCCTTTGGGTTCAGGGCGAACATATACAAACGGCAGGTTTAAATAATCTGCGACGAGCATTCCAATTCCAATGGCGCCAGTAGCCACTCCCGCTATGACATCCGGCTTACCATACAGCTCCTCAATTTGTCGGGAAATTTGCTCTCTCACGTAATTTCTGATGGGAGGATGTGATAAAATTATCCTGTTGTCACAATAGATGGGAGACCTCCAACCTGATGCCCATAAAAAAGGGTTTTGTGGTTGTAATTTAATTGCATTAATTTGCAATAGTAAGTCGGCTGTTTTTTGTGCCGTTTCTTTATTCAAAATCATACTGCAAATGTATAAAGTTTTTGTGAATGATAGACCTATTTATCTCACGAGTGAGATGGTTTATCAAAAAGATGCCAAATGCATTCCACTCAAGGAAGCTGATTTGGAAACAGTTGTAAAGAAAGTCACAAAAAATAAATGGCCGCAGGTATTTCTTTTTTACCCTAATGGGGAACTTATTATCCAAAAATTTAAGAAAATGATACCGGTGGTGGTTGCTGCAGGCGGACTTGTTAAAAATAATCAGGATGAAATTTTGTTTATCAAACGAAACGGAAAATGGGATTTACCCAAAGGGCGTGTGGAAAACATGGAAACTATCGAGCAGGCTGCCATAAGAGAAACTGAAGAAGAAACAGGTGTGGAAAATCTGGAAATTATAAAACCGCTTCAAATTACCTATCATTTCTTTAAGCGAAACAACAAGCTAAAATTGAAAGAAACTTACTGGTTTGAAATGAAAACCAATTTCAACGGTAAACTCAAGCCCCAAAAGAGTGAAGGTATAAAAAAAGTAGCGTGGAAAAACCCTAAAAAAACCGCCAAAGCACTCCATAAATCTTATGCAAATATTAGAGAATTGTTTTTTCAGGAGATTAATCCAAAACCCTTAAAATAGGGTATCTTAAATGTGCTTTCTCATAGTGCTTAGATCTTTTATAAAGCCAGTTTAGTTGTGCATACCAATTGTTTTTGAAGCTTTCATCTTCATTCTTTTTGGTTTCAAATTCTTGTCTCAAATCTATATTATTGTTTAAAAGCTCTAAAGCGACTTCTTCAAAAACATAAGGAGAAAACCCTTCTTTTTTTTGTAAAATAGTGTCAAAAAAATTCCAGTTGAAAAATGAATCTGTTGCTTCAGGTTCCAGCGTTTCGATGAGATAACGAATGCCGGGTTGATTGCTGAAAACCAATAAATCGCCTTTCTGAACAGTGATTTGTTCCATTTTTTTTGAAATTACTGTTTCATAGTGAAGATAATGGCCTTCGTAGGGGGTAGTTCGGGTTTTGTAATCTTCGATACTGTAGACTTCTGCTGTAATTGTTGTGTCTTTTTTTAGTTCAGTGAGTTCTATTTGATTAATTTTTAAAAGGTCAATTACATTCCACCAGCCTTTTGGAATTACGTATGCAACCGGGATTTTAACTTCAATTGTAGGTTTGAAATAATTGTAATAATCCACTTGCTTTGTAAACGGCTTTTCGCGGTCATAAAACAGTCTGTTTTGACCGGTTACATCACTGGTTTTATAGGTTGCCTCAAAACCTTTAAAATTGAGTGAGCTAACTTGTGTGCTGTCAATTTGCCAACCAATTGGGTAGCTGCTTCCCGGCATGTAATTTTTATAGGCTTTAGCCCTTAATTCTTTGATTTTTATGTAATTTTCATCGGTTAATTCAAGCATCGTTTTGAGAATTTCATAAGTGCCTTCAACCCTGTTTTTGTAGGGTTTTAACATATGTGTTTCAATCATCATTCCCAGAGTATTGAACAGGGCGGTATATCCTGTTGAGTATCTTGGACTGTCAAAAAACTGAGAAAAACCGGCATCGGGCGGGCGATTGAAAACATTAACGTAGGGAGTGATTTTCCATTCTTTGTTTAACAAGTTTTGTTCAAATTCAGGTATGAAAGTTTGCTGTAAATAATTGCCTAACTCACCACCCAGTTTATTGTGTTGTGTGAACAAATGTGTGAGTGTGTATTGATAGTCTGCGCCATTGCTCACGTGAGTATCGATGAATACATCGGGATTGGTTTTGTGAAACAACGCTGCAAAAGCGCGTGCGTTTTTAGAATCACTTTTAATAAAATCTCTGTTAAGGTCATAGTTGCGGGCATTTCCGCGAAAGCCATATTCTTCAGGACCATTTTGATTGGCTCTGCTGGAGCTATTTCGATTTAAAGCTCCTCCAATATTGTAAACCGGTATGCAAACAATAACCGTGTTTTCCGGAGCATTTACAACTCCTGATACCAATTCAGAAAAGAGTTTCATAGAAGCATCAATACCATCGGGTTCACCCGGGTGAATGCCATTATTAATGAAAAGTACTGCCTTCTCTTTATTTATTTTTTCAAAATCAAAATGAGAATCCTTGTTATAAACAACCATATGTAAAGGCAAACCGGCATCTGTTACCCCTGCTTTCATTACTTTGATGGTGGGGTTGCTTTCAGAAAGCTGCTTATAGAATGCTATTACTTCTTGATAGGTATTGGTTTTATTGTCATTAAAATCAATCTTTTTTTCAGGAGTGGTATTCGTTTCGCTACAAGCAACTACTAACAAAATCAATAGGGAGGAGTAATATTTTAACATAAATTAATCTTAATAGGGTTTTAGGTAAAAGAAATAAAAGTATATATTTGTTTCCTTACTAATTTAAATAAAACTTAAAATTATGAAAAAAATTACTTTTTTGTTGGCAGCTGTTCTTTTCAGTTTTGCCACTAATGCACAAATTACTTTGACCCAATCGATTGACCCAGCAGCTGTTACTGATGGAGGAGTTGCTTGTTGGGACAATGTAAGTTTTGAGTACAGAAACAATTCTTTCTGGAGATCTTATGATCTTGCAGATTTTGGTGTAACCGGAGATTTTGAAATTTCCGAAGTTCAGTGGGGCCAAGGTACAGCCGATGCTAACAATGTTCTAACCTTAAACATTTATGTTGTTGATAGTGAGGATTTATTTTTGGCAACAGAATTTGAATTGATTGCTTCAACTACACACAATTCTGACCCTGCCAATGATTTATCTTTAGTAACGGAGTCACTTTCAGCAACAATCCCTGCTGGATCTATCATTGCTTTTGAAGTAAACTCACCAGATGGTGGTGCTGCTACTGATGTTAGATTTTTTCCAGGTTACAACACAGCAGGTGAAAACGCACCTTGTTACCTTCAGTCTGCAGATTGTGGAATTAACTTTCCAACAACTCCTGCTGATGTAGGAGGTTTTCCTGATTCTTATGTTATGAATGTTATAGGAGAAGAGGTGCCTCTTTCAATTGGCGATAATTTATCTGATTATGTTGCTGTTTATCCAACTCCTGCTATTGATGTGTTGAATGTAAAAGTACCTTCTTACATCCAAGTAACTGGTGTGACTTTATACGATATCTTAGGAAAAAACACTGGAGTATCTTACTCTAATGGTTCCATTGATGTTTCAAATTTAAGCAGAGGTGTTTATCTATTGACTGTTGAAACCAATGAAGGAACATTGACTCAAAAAGTTGTAAAGAAGTAATTTTTAACTTTATTTTCTTAAAAACCCCGATAAAACTATCGGGGTTTTTTTATACTTTTTATCCTGGTAAATTAAGCGTACAAAATATTTAAATGGTTCTACTTTTCACAGAAAAAAAATGGGTAATTAAAACACTTTTTTTGTTTTGTTTTCCCGTAATTATGTATTCCCAATCAGTAAAGGATACCACTTCGCTTTCTGAAGTATTGATTTTGAGTACACACATTACTAAAAAACTTCAGGAAACTGCGATGGCAGTTTCTATTTTATCTGAAAGTGAACTACAACAAACCGATGGTGTAATTCTAACGCCACTTCTTAATAAAACTCCGGGCGTTTTAATGGAACAAGGTGCTTTAAATACAAACCGAATTACCATTAGAGGCATTGGGTCACGCTCTCAGTATAGCACAAACAAAGTAAAAGCCTATTTTGAGGAAATACCATTGACAAATGCTGAAGGCGAGACGGTAATTGAGGATATTGACCTGGAAACGCTTGGTAAAATTGAGATCATAAAAGGGCCCAATTCAACAACCTATGGTTCTGGGTTAGGGGGTGTGATCACACTTTTTGGGAAATTAGTTGCTGATACTACCTCTTTTGCAAAAGCTGGAGTAACAGTAGGAAGCTTTGAATTGGTTAAACAAAATTATTCGGCCGGAATTGGGTTAAACAAGGGAAGTGTTTTTACAAATTACAGCAATCTCCAATCAGAGGGGTTTAGACAAAACAGTGCCTATAAACGAAAATCTTTTCACATTCAGGCCAGCTATGATTTTGGAACGAAACACAGCTTGACCTATTTAGGGGTTTTTACGCGTTTAAAGGCATTTATAGCAAGCTCATTGAATCTTGAGGACTTTACTGACCAACCAGAGGCTGCAGCAGCAAACTGGGCAGCAGCACAAGGTTATGAGTCTTATGACAAACTCTTAATGGGAATTGCACATACGTTTCGACTTTCAGAAAAATGGAACATTCAATCCAGTTTGTTTTTAAACAGCAAAGACGCTTATGAACCCAGGCCCTTTGATATATTGGATGACACTTCATCTGGGTTGGGTTTTAGAGTTAAAATAAATTATAAAAATCAATTGTTTTCGTTTCCATTTGAAGCGAGTTTAGGTAGTGAGTATTTGAATGAAAAGTACTCATTTTCACTATTAGAAAACTTATACCAGTCTGTTACAGGTGAAGGAAGTGTAGAAGGTGAAGAGTTTAGTAATATAAAACAAAAGCGCACCAATGCTACTTTATTTTTACAAATGGAAACCCGGCTTTCAGAGCGACTTTTATTAGAAAAAGGGGTTTCGTTCAACGAAACCAGATATACTTTGCAGGATGTTTTTCAACAATCCCAAAATCCTGAAAAACAAAGCTACACCTTTGGGAATATCTGGACACCCAGAGTTGGAGTTTCCTATAAACTAGCTCGTGGAAAAAATATATATGCATCGGTGAGCAGTGGCTATTCTGTTCCCACTGTAGCAGAAACATTGACCCCAGAAGGACAAATAAACACCAATTTATTACCTGAAAAAGGAATCAATTATGAAGCAGGAATTAAGTTTAACTGGTTTAGAAATGCGCTTTATACAGAAATCAATGTGTTTTCGACGCAAATTAAAAATTTATTGGTTGCCCGCAGGGTTGCTGAAGATCAATATGTGGGAATCAATGCAGGCGAAAGCTCGCACCAAGGTGTTGAATTTTTGATAAACTACAAGTATTACACTTCATCCGGAATTCAATTCAACCCCTTTATTTCAGGAAACATCAATCATTTCAAATTTAAAGAATTTATTGATGATGAAGAAGATTTTTCAGGAAACCAACTCACAGGAACCCCAAAATACAAGTGGAGTGCCGGTTTAAATATATTGAGTTCAAAAGGTTTGAGTTTGGCGGTTTTGTATAATAGCGTTGGGGAAATTCCTTTAAACGATGCCAATAGTTTGTACAGTGATTCGTATGAATTATTAAATATAAAATCAACTTATTCTTTTAAGGTTCACGTAAACTTTCTGATGGAGTTAAATGTTGGGATTAACAACCTC
>NZ_CAXBAN010000159.1:0-5851 GCF_963973675.1 uncultured Planktosalinus sp.
CCTTGACAAGCCTGTTCAGATCCACATTTTCTTTGTGTGCATCTTTCAGACCCGAACGTGATAATAGCAGTAAATCTGAAATCATCTGTTGCATTCGTTTGGAGCCGTCCACCGCATAATAAATATATTGCTGAGCTTTTTCATCAAGCCGGTCATGATACTTGCGCTCCAGTTGCGTTAAAAAACTACTCACCATTCGCAAAGGTTCCTGTAAATCATGAGAGGCAACATAGGCAAATTGTTCCAACTCTTTATTGGTTTCCTGTAGTTTTTTATTCACTTCTTCCAGTTCTTGCACTTTATCGCGTATGGTTTTGTAATACCCACGAATCAACACATACAATAAAAGCGCGGTAAGCCCCACATATAGAAGACCTTTGAAGGTCTGAAACTGACTGAGTTTAATTTGGTCGTCACTAAAAAATAACATCGCTGCATGGTCACTTACAAAAATCCATACAATACCTACTAAAAGATAAATAAGCGTGATTTTTAACGTACTGTTCATGACATTATTCTTGAGATTCTAATTTACTTTATAAGTTTCAAAATGAAAAAAAATAGCGGTATTTTATAAGTTAGCTGTTATTTTGGAATAGTAACTATAAATTGAGAGCCACGCCCGGGTTTAGACTTCACCTGTATGCTGCCTCCTAAATTATCAATCACTTTTTTTACAATTGCCAGGCCCATACCTGTTCCTCCATAGGCTTCTTTGTTATGAAGCCGTTGAAAAATGATGAATATTTTTTCAAAATATTCCGGTTCAATGCCAATACCGTTGTCTTTTATACTGAATTTCCAATGGTCCTGTTTGTCTTTGGCAGTCACTGCTATTTTTGGTGGTACATCTGTGCGGTGATACTTCAGGGCATTGTCCAGTAGGTTGTGAAACACTTGAATGATGGGTGCTTTATAGGCTTTGATTTTGGGAAGGTTTTTATAAGTGATTTCAGCCTGAAGCTCATCAATGAGTTTATGCCTCAAAGCACAAAAGTCTTCCACAATTTCCTCAATACCAAAAGTTTCTTTTTCCTCTTTAAAGTGGGTGACCCTTGAAAACTCCAGCAAATCAAGAATGATATGACGCATGCGTTGGGCACCATCTACCGCAAAATGAATGTATTGCCGGGCTTTATCATCCAAATGAACCCCGTACTTTTTCTCTAGCTGACTCAAAAAGCTGCTCACCATACGCAGCGGCTCTTGCAAATCGTGAGAGGCCACATAGGCAAACTGTTCAAGCTCTGCATTTGAGGTCTCCAACTGCTGGGTATATTTTTTTAATTTTGTGTTCAGTTTTTTCAACGACTCTTCATATTTTTTGCGGTAGCTGATATCGCTCATAGCCCCTACAACTCGCTCAACGACACCCTCGTTGTTTCTGATGAATTTAGCGCGATCAATCACAAAAGCATAGGTGCCGTCGGCCTTTAAAAAACGGTATTCATCAAACCAGTTTGAGGAACCGGGATCAGTCATAAAATGTTCTATTTTCTGAACTACCCGTTCCCGGTCTTTGGGATGAATCAATGAGATTAAAAACTCAAAACTGGGAGGGTCTTTTTCCGAATCATAACCAAACAAGGTCAAGAATCCCTTTCCCCAAAACAACTCATTGTTCAAAACATCATAATCCCAAATGGCGTCATTGGTGGCCTCTGTTACTTTTTCAAATCGTTCATTAGATTTTCTGATTTCCTCCTCAGCGATTTTTCGGATACTCACATCTTTAAAGTAGACCGAAAGCCCGGCTTTGGAAGGATAGGCACTTATTTCAAACCATTTGTTGGTGTCGGGGTAATAGTCTTCAAAATGGACCGTGGTCTGGTTTTTCATTGCTTTGTTGTAGGCCTGATAGGAGGTAAGACCTACATGTTCAGCAAATACATCCCATAGTTTTTTTCCAAGGATGTGCTCCTTAGGGGTTGACAAAAGCGTTTCAGCTTCTTTGTTCCAGTAAGTAACATGCCAGTCAGGATCTACTGCAAAAAAAGCATCACCGATACTTTCCAGAATTGTGTTGCGTTCCGTCAATGCTTCTTTTAAGTTGATTTCGGCCGATTTGCGCTGATGTATGTCCTGATAACTTCCAAATAATTTGGTGCATTCATCTTTTACAAATTCACATTGACCAATGCAACGCACCCACCGTAGGTTTCCTGCTCCGGTGAAAATTTGTAATTCCAGGTCAAACGAACCTCCTTTTTTAATAAGTTCCTTTACAGCTGTAGAAAGGAGGTGCTTACTATCCACACTATAAAACTCCATGCCTCCTGTGGTTGAAGGATTGTATTCATCCGACACTTCAAATAACTCACGTGTAATCGGTGACCAATACATGGCATTCTCATCATTTGCTGTCAGATTGAGCTCCCAGCTCCCAATACGGGCCATTTTTGCCGCATTTTGAAGCAGTTGTTGCAGTTCCTTCATCTCAGTAACATCTCGCCCATAGGCATAGGCGAGTCCGTCTTCACCATACACAGTGGAGGAATTCCATGAAATCCATCGGTACCTGCCGTCTTTGGTACGGTAACGGTTTTCAAAACTATTGGCAAGCCGCTCACCACTGATGGTTTCCAGGTATTCCTTTTTTGTACCTGCTTTATCATCAGGATGTAAAAAAACCTCAAAAGGTTGGGAGGTCAATTCTTCTTTGGTATACCCTAATGTTTGGCAAAATGCAGGATTCACTTTGATAAAGTACCCCTCAGAGTCTGCAATGGCTAAAATATCAGGGGCATTGTCAAAAAACAATTGAATTTCTTCTTCCTGCTGCTTTCGCCTGATTTCTGCTCCCAGAAAGTAGGGCAGTGTTTTGAACATGGATACAAATTCCTCATGGTTGTCGAGGCTTCTTTCGCTTCCAAAAACAAGCACCCCCATGGTCTCATTGTTGTGAACCAAAGGAATCCCTACGGCCGATTTAAGTCCGGCTTTTTTAGCTTCCTTGTGCCTGATAAAGGCTTTGTTGCGGTCAATATCCTGCCAAATTTCCAGCTTGTTGTTAGACCATATCATGCCCGGAAGGCCTTCTCCTTTTTTTAACTGATTGACCGTTTTGGCCAATTGATAGAATTTTTCACCATGGGCATCTGATGCATAGGTACAAACAAGATTGAGCTTTTTATACTTAGTGCCGGTAAGCCAAACCTCTCCCGTTTTAAACTCTTCAAAAAAACTAAGGTACTTTAATACATCTGTCAGTGTAGTGTACAAACTTCTTGATCGGTCTTTAAAATACTGGGAAACATTGAGTTCCAGCTGTAACTGAGTTTCTCGAATGCGCGATTCGCTTCGGTCCCTCAAAGCGCCAATCATACGCAGTGGCTTGCCGTTTTTATCACGCAGTAGATACCCAACTTCATCCACATAGGCATAACTGCCATCGGCTTTTTGAAACCGAAAGGAGCTCGTCCATTGCTGTTGGTTCTTGTCGTTCATAAACTGTTCCCAATCTTCCTTGTTCTGGTCATCATCCTTGGGATGGGTGAGATCAATCCAGTCTTGTAAACGAAAGGGGGTGTCTTTTAGCTCATGACCAAAGAGCCTTTGAAAGCCTTCACCCCAGTAAAATACATCTTGTTCCAGGTCCCAGTCATAAATGGCTTCGTTGGTAGCTTTGTTGACAAGTTGAAAACGTTCATTACTTTGCTCGAGTGCTACTTTGGCTGCTTTCTGTTCGGTAATATCTAAGATGATACAATCCCAGGCAGTACTGCCGTCATTTTGAAGCACCGGGTTGCCGGAGCCTTTATGCCATTTGATACTGCCATCAGGGTGTTTGTAGCGCCATTCGTAGGTCCAGAAACTTAACTCAGACCCCGACTTCTCTATAGTCTCCAACAATTGATCCAGGTCTTCCTTCAGGATTAAATTCCAAACCAGCATATTGTCATCTATGACCTCTTGGGCTGTAAAACCCCACAACTCTTTGGCACCTTGACTCACTAGTTGGAGCTGATCAACACTTCCAGGTTTTCGTATGTACCTGAATACCGCCCCGGGAATATTGTCGGCAATGGTTTGCAATTGCGCCTCCGTAGTTTTTCGGTGGGTGATGTCTGTATGCGTTCCGGTCATCAAAAGTGGTTTGCCATCTTCGGTCCAGCTAATAACCTTGCCGCGGTCACTCACCCATACTGTTTTCCCACTCTTGTGAATCATCCGCACTTCAGCTTCATAATACGCAGTCTTTTTTTCAAAACAAGCTTGCAGTGCAACATCTGAAAGGGGAATGTCTTCAGGGTGAATCACCTGATACCATATATCAATCGAAATGGGGTTTAACTCTTTTTTGGTGTACCCAATGATTTCTGCCCAGCGGTCATTGATCTTCAACGCACCGGTTTGTACATTCCATTCCCAGGTTCCAACTTGAGTGGCTTTCAAAATGTCATCCAGTCGTTGGCGCTGGTCTTCAATTTTTTCTTTCTGTGCCTTGGTTTGGAGTTGTTCTTTTCTCAACTCTAACAACTGCACAGTTTGATAGGCAAGGGTTTTGAGTGCAAGCCGTTGCTTTTCACTCAGTTGCCGGGGTTGCTTGTCAATAACACACAGTGCTCCAACAGCAGTACCATCCCCGGTCACTAAAGGCATCCCTGCATAAAAACCAATTTGAGGATCCTCCACTACATAAGGATTGTCCTTGAAACGATTGTCTTTGTGTGTGTTTTCAACCACTAAAAGCTCATTCGGTTGCTGGATGGCATGAACACAAAACGAATGTTCAATAGGCGACTCCGTGTCCGAAAGTCCAAGATGGGATTTATGAAATTGACGCTCTTCGTCCTGAAAACTAATCAAACTGATGGGCGTATCACAAATATAGGAGGCCAAACGGGTGATGTTGTCAAAGGCTTCCTCCGGTTCTGTATCCAATATCCGGTAGGAGCGAAGCGTCTCAGCGCGATTAATGACTTTGTTTGACTTCATATGTAAAGGGGGGTACTCAATTTTTAAAAAAAAATGGTTCGTTAGTTTTTCCTTAATTTGTAAAAGTGGTCTTTTTTAAAAAATATTAAATGTAATTAAATTTTTTTAATAGTTCTATCTACAATCATACAAAAACAAGGATTTATAGCATATTGGTTTTTATTAAAAAGTAGTACAAATGATGACAAAAAAGTAGTAATATGACCTATACACTATTTTGAGTATTTTTAATAAATTTAACACTAAATTAGATTAAACAATTATTTTAAAAAATAATAAATGAAGAAAAACCTTACTTTTTATTTGATATATTGGTTTTTAATAGTAAAAAATAAGTAGTTAAACATTTAACAAAACGTTTAAAAGCCCCAAACTTATGAAAAAACAATACCTACTGGTTTTTTCCCTTTTGCTGTGTATACACCTTGCTGCACAAACTCCCGGAAATGCACTTCATTTTGATGGAGGTGCCAATTATGTATCAGCAGGGTTGCCTGCTGTTTTTGATGATATCTCTTCAAACGACCTTACGGTGGAAGCTCAAGTCCGTTATACGGGCACCGGCTTTACACGTGTGTTTTATGCACAGAAAGACCAAAACAACTTTTTTAATATCAGTGTCACCAACTTCTCCGGTCAAATGGAGTTGTATGTCTATGTGGGAGATGCTGGTACCACTCATAGTGTGCGTACCTCTACAGGTCTCACCATTGGTGAAAACCACCACATCGCAGCACGCTGGACAGCCTTGACCAATAGCCTCGAAATTTTTGTAGATGGGGTACTTGCCGGTGCTTCCTTTGGAGGCGATACGTCTACCGGAGTCAATGAGGTAATGACCATCGGGTCCCGCACTGATGGAGGTCAAAGCTTTCAGGGTGAAATTGACGAGTTGGCCGTTTGGAGCGAAGCT
>NZ_CAXBAN010000160.1:0-5828 GCF_963973675.1 uncultured Planktosalinus sp.
ATTCTTTCTTGAGGTCTAACATAATTTCCGGACATCATCATCAGCTTTCTTTCCTCATCACTTCCAAAAGCTTCTGTTTCTCCGGTTTCCTTGTTGACAGCTACATATTCTTTTTCAATTCCAGTATAACCTATATCCAATAGTTGTTCATAATATTTCATCGCATTGTCATACTCTTTAGCATTCATAGCATTTGCAGCTGCAAAATACAAATAGGATGTATCAGATTTGCTAATTGAATAACCTGCATAAAGTTTATTTGATGCTGCACTGTATCGTTCTGCATTTTGATCTTCAATAGCAGAATTTATTAATCTGACAATTAAATTTTGGATTTCTTCCTCAGCTTGTTTTGTGTATTTTTGTTTTCCTGAGGATTCAATTTCAATAACTTTTTTGAAAGCTTCTGCAGAAGTGACTAGGTCTTTTTCTTTATTTCCGGCAGCACCTAGATAGGCTTGACCTTTGTATAAATAATATTCTGCTTTTTGATCTTCATCGGCGGAACTTATCATTCCTTCAATTGAATTGAGTGTTGATTTTGCCTGCTCAAAAGATTCATTTTTAATTTCTTTTGAAGCTGTTCTTAATTCTTTGTTTTGGGAGTATGCAACTGCTGTAATTAGCAAAGCAGTTATAAATAAAATTGCTTTTTTCATTTTATTAAATTTTGATTATTCTTCATTATTTGAATTATTATCAACAACTGTTCCATTGTCACCAATATCATCGTTTTGAGCTTCTACATCGTCCTTCATGGTTTTGGCGACCGCTGCTATTGCGTCATCTTCTCTTACTTTTATAAGTCTAACGCCTTGAGTAGCTCTACCCATTACTCTTAAGTCATCGACTGACATCCTAATGGCAATACCTGATTTGTTTATAATCATCAAATCATCTGTATCTGTAACACTCTTGATGGCTACTAAACTTCCAGTTTTTTCAGTGATTGAAATAGTTTTTACTCCTTTACCACCTCTGTTTGTTATTCTGTAAATAGCTTCTCCATCTTCAGGGTCATCTATAAATGTTCTTTTACCATAACCATTTTCAGAAACGACAAGTACAGTTTCTTCTTGAGAGTTTTCTATTGTAATCATCCCCACAACTTCATCTTGATTGTTGGCAAGTCTAATTCCTCTAACACCTGAAGCATTACGACCCATAGGTCTTGTTTTTTCTTCTTCAAAACGAATCGCTTTTCCTGATTTAACAGCTAGCATTATTTGACTATCACCCGATGTGAGTTTTGCTTCCAATAATTCATCGTCTTCTTTAATTGTTATGGCATTAATTCCATTTGTTCTAGGTCTGGAATATTGCTCTAAAGCCGTTTTCTTAACTTGACCTTTTTTAGTTGCCATAATAACAAAGTGACTGTTGATGTAGTCTTCATCCTTCAAGTCTTGTACACAAATAAAAGCTTTGACTTTATCGTCTTGCTCAATATTGATAAGATTTTGAATTGCTCTACCCTTAGTAGTTCTTGTTCCTTCAGGAATTTCAAAAACACGCATCCAAAAGCACTTTCCTTTTTGTGTAAAAAACAACATGTATTGATGATTTGTTCCTACAAACAGGTATTCAAGGAAGTCTTCATTTCTGGTTGCTGAAGCTTTTTGACCAACCCCTCCCCTGTTTTGTGTTTTATATTCATTAAGTGGAGTTCTTTTGATATATCCTGCATGAGAAATTGTAATAACCACTTTTTCATCTGCAATGAGGTCAGTTATTGAAACATCGCCACCGGCATACTCGATAGTTGATCTTCTTTCATCGCCATATTTATCTTTGATTTCAAGAAGTTCTTCTTTGATGATTTCCATTCTTCGCTCAAAACTAGCGAGGATTTCTTTGTAATCTTGAATGGTTTTCATTAATTCTTCATACTCACTTCTTAATTTATCTTGCTCAAGACCTGTTAATTGACGTAAACGCATTTCAACAATTGCTTTTGCCTGAATTTCTGTCAACTCAAAGGCTTCTATCAATTTTTGACGCGCTTCATCAGCATTTGAAGAGGCTCTTATCAGTCTGATAACTTCATCTATATTATCAGAAGCAATAATCAATCCTTCCAGAATGTGTGCCCTTTCTTCTGCTTTTCGCAGTAAATATTCTGTTCTTCTTACGACAACTTCATGTCTGTGTTCTACAAAATATTGAATTAATTGTTTTAGGTTCAGCATTTGAGGCCTTCCTTTCACAAGTGCAATATTATTCACACTAAAAGAAGACTGTAAAGAAGTATATTTATAAAGTGTATTTAAAACAATATTTGGAACAGCATCACGCTTAAGAATATAAACTATTCGCATTCCCTTTCGGTCAGATTCATCACGAATATTTGAAATTCCTTCAATTTTTTTCTCATTGACTAAATCGGCAGTTTTTTTAATCATGTCTGCCTTATTGATTTGATATGGTATTTCAGTAACTATAATACATTCTTTACCTTTAACTTCTTCAATTGTTGCTTTTGCTCTAACTACAACCCTTCCTCTGCCGGTTTCAAATGCCTCTTTTACCCCTTCATAACCATATATGATGCCTCCGGTTGGAAAATCTGGAGCTTTTATATGGTTCATCAACTCTGAAATTTCAATGTCATTGTTTTCAATGTAAGCAACTGTCCCATCTATAACTTCAGAGATATTATGTGGCGGCATATTGGTTGCCATTCCAACAGCAATTCCTGAGGCGCCATTTATAAGTAAACCAGGCACTCTTGTTGGAAGCACAGTAGGCTCTTCTAAAGTGTCATCGAAATTTAATTGAATATCTTCAGATATTTTTCGCATTCGTGCCTCTGTATAACGCATAGCTGCAGGGCTGTCTCCATCAATAGACCCAAAGTTACCCTGTCCATCTACCAACATATATCTCAAACTCCATTCTTGTGCCATACGCACCATAGCGTCATAAACAGATGTATCGCCATGGGGGTGATATTTACCTAAAACTTCCCCTACAATTCTGGCTGATTTTTTATGTGATGAGTTGGACCTCACCCCAAGTTCATGCATTCCAAATAAAACACGTCTGTGAACAGGCTTCATTCCGTCTCTAACATCAGGAAGAGCACGTGACACAATGACTGACATCGAATAATCGATGTAAGCAGATTTCATTTCCTCTTCTATATTAATCGGAATCAGTTTTTCACCTTCATTCATATACTTTATATTTTAATTTATTGTTAATAAATTTTATCGAGCAATATACAGCTTTTAAAGCTTTTTTAGTTAATAAATCTGCTGGGTTTTGCACTATTTTATTAACAAAATTTGGCATTAAATCAGTTAATAAATAGGCCTGAAATAATTTTGAAATTGAAAAGTTTTTTCGTCTTTTTACTTATAATGCTATATTGAGGAATAGTTTTTGTTCAATAGTAGCTTTATTTGTAAATTTAGACACAAAGAAAATAGACTATGGATGATAATTTTTCCCCAAGAGTAAAAGATGTTATTGCTTACAGTAAAGAAGAAGCCTTGCGATTAGGTCATGACTTTATTGGCACTGAACACCTTATGCTGGGCCTTTTACGCGATGGAAACGGCAAAGCAATTAACATACTAAATGCTTTAGATATAGACTTAAATCAATTGAGACGTAAAGTTGAAATTTTAAGCCCCCCAAATCCAAATACTACCTCATTGCCAAACGATAAGAAAAACCTTCATTTGACCAGACAGGCAGAACGAGCTTTAAAAACAACCTTTTTAGAGGCAAAGCTTTTCCAAAGTTCATCGATTAACACAGCTCACTTGTTACTTTGCATTTTGAGAAATGAAAATGACCCAACAACAAAATTATTAAATAAATTAAATTTAGACTATGACGGTGTAAAAGACCAGTTTAAATTTATGATTGCAAATGACGAAAACCCATTTCAATCGCCTACTTCTGAGTCTTTTCCAAACGATGAAGATGAAAACCAAGTACCTGGTGAAAATCCAAAAGAAAATCCTTTTGGAACAAGTGGTAATTCAAAATCAAATAAAAAATCAAAAACTCCGGTTTTAGATAATTTCGGAAGAGATTTAACTGCTCTTGCTGAAGAAGGAAAATTAGACCCTGTTGTAGGAAGAGAAGAAGAAATCCAGCGCGTCTCCCAGATTTTGAGTAGAAGAAAGAAAAATAACCCCTTATTAATTGGAGAGCCCGGCGTTGGAAAATCGGCTATTGCTGAAGGACTTGCACTTAGAATAATACAACGAAAAGTATCTAGAATTTTATATGATAAACGAGTGGTAACACTAGACCTTGCGAGTTTGGTAGCAGGAACGAAATACCGGGGTCAGTTTGAAGAACGTATGAAGGCAGTAATGAATGAACTAGAAAAAAACGATGATATTATATTATTCATTGATGAAATTCATACTATTGTAGGCGCAGGTGGAGCAACCGGCTCTTTAGACGCTTCAAATATGTTTAAGCCTGCATTAGCTCGTGGTGAAATCCAATGTATAGGTGCAACTACACTCGATGAATACAGACAGTATATTGAAAAAGACGGTGCTCTTGAAAGACGGTTTCAAAAAGTAATTATAGAACCAACAAGCATTGAGGAAACCATTGAGATATTAAATAATATAAAAGACAAATATGAGTCACACCACAATGTGACATATACTGATGAAGCAATAAAGGCTTGTGTCAATCTCACAAACAGATATATGACAGAGCGATTTCTTCCGGATAAAGCCATAGATGCTCTGGATGAAGCCGGATCAAGAGTGCACATCACAAACATCAATGTTCCTGATAAAATACTGCAATTAGAGTCTGAACTTGAAAAAGTAAGAGAACAAAAAAATTCAGTTGTAAAAAAACAAAAATACGAAGAAGCAGCAAAGTTGCGTGATGACGAAAAGAAACTTGAAAAAGACCTATCAATAGCCCAAGAAGAGTGGGAAAGCGAATCCAAATTACACAGAGAAACTGTAACCGAAGAAAATGTAGCTGAGGTTGTGTCTATGATTACTGGTGTTCCTGTAAATAGAATTGCTCAAACTGAAATTAAGAAGCTTTCAGAATTACCAAAACAAATCAAAGGCAAAGTAATTGGGCAGGATGAAGCTGTAAACAAAGTGGTTAAAGCTATTCAACGTAACAGAGCAGGTCTGAAAGACCCTAATAAACCCATCGGGTCCTTTATTTTTTTAGGACAAACAGGTGTGGGAAAAACACAACTTGCAAAAGTACTGGCCCGCGAACTCTTTGACTCTGAAAATGCTTTAGTGCGTATTGACATGAGTGAGTATATGGAAAAGTTTTCTGTATCTAGACTAATTGGTGCACCTCCAGGATATGTAGGTTATGAAGAAGGTGGTCAATTAACTGAAAAAATAAGAAGAAAGCCCTATGCAGTTGTCCTACTTGATGAGATTGAAAAAGCACATCCTGATGTGTTTAATATGCTCTTACAAGTACTGGATGACGGTTACTTGACTGATAGTTTAGGTAGAAAAATAGATTTCAGAAACACTATTATAATAATGACATCAAATATTGGAGCCAGAAAATTAAAAGATTTTGGCCAAGGTGTTGGGTTTGGAACCTCAGCAAGAACAAGTCAAGCTGATGAGAATGCTAAAAGCATAATCGAAAATGCACTTAAAAAAGCATTTGCTCCAGAATTTTTAAACCGCGTTGATGACGTTGTCGTCTTTAATTCTTTAGAAAAAGAGGATATCAATAAAATAATTGACATAGAGCTTAATAAATTATTTCTTAGAATTAAAGACCTTGGTTATTCATTAACATTGACAAAAAGTGCTAAAAATTATATTGCCGATAAAGGATTTGATAAAGAATATGGT